>JALZDD010000895.1 GCA_030862715.1 Actinomycetota bacterium
TCGAGCTCGGCGCCGACGACATCGGCACCGTCGCCACCGCGGACGTCGCCGCCTTCCTCAACAAGAAGCCGCAGTCGCTCTCCCCGGCGCGTGACGCGCTGATGAAGAAGGGCCTGATCTACTCCGGTGAACGCGGCCGGATCGCCTTCACCGTCCCTCATTTCGGCCGCTACTTACGCCAACAGGGCTGAGCAGTTGCCCGTGAGCGGGCAACTACCGATGGTGAGCCAGCCCCAATGGGTCGCTGGCATCAGCGCTCGCTTTCGCCGGGCATCGACTCCACTGGTTCGTTCATATGCCCTGGATCCGGCAGTGGTGCACTGATAACTTGCCTGTCGGTGGACCATTGGGCCCGCCGATGGGGTCACGCCGAGGCCTCGTGCCGACCGGGCGGCTTGGAGGATTCTGGTGCTTGCGGATCCCAGCAAGACGACGCACAAGTCGCGGGCGGTCCTGGCCTTCGTCGCGCTGTTTGCAATCACGTTCGCGGCGTCCACCGCCATCACCGCGTTCTTCAGTGCCGGTGAGCTTTCGGGATTGCTGTTGGCCGCCTTCCTGGCAGTGGCTGCAACGACCCTCATCGGATGGCTGGCGCTGATTGCGTTCTCGTTCACTGTGTCTTTCCGGGCACATCGGTCCGCCCCGCTGGTGGCTGTTTCTATCGGAGCTTCCCTTGTCGGGGGCGCCGTCTGCGTCCTCGCGCTCGCTGTCAGCATCTTGATCGGGCACACCTTTGCTGGCCCGATCTTCGCTCTTCAACTCGCCTGGAGCGTCGCGCTCGGTGTCCTCGGATTCCTGGCTTTGGTAGGCAGCCGTTGAGGAACCAGGACGGTGGCGCCGTATGAGGAATTGGCCTGATAGCAAGAGTCAACCGCGCGATGGGAGTCTGACCTGATGGATCTTGAGCCCATGCATCATCTCCGTGATGAGGCGTTGCGTCTCTTCGCTGCGGTGCAAACAGCCTCTGACGGAGACGCCCCGTCTGTGACGGGAACACACGCTGGCGTACGTGTCACGATCGATGGTCAGGGGACCGTATCCGACGTCGCCGTCGATGGCAGTTGGCGACAGGCGGCCAGCAACAGCAGTCCCGCGGACAATGTGCTGCTCGCCTACAGGGATGCGTCCACGGCCCGCCTCCAGAACATGCTCGAGTTGATCGAGGAGAACGCGGCACGTCCTTCCTTGGAGGAACGGTTGAAGGCTGCGAACAGGATTCCTGAACCGCCTCGTCCTTCTGCTGCAGCGGCCGACCAGGCAATGTCGCAGATCCGTGATCTCGGCGGCATCGGTGCTGCCACGAAAGACATGATCAAAGCGCTTACCGAAGCCGGCAAACAGACCTTCGAATCGCGACAGACAGAAGGACGCGTCGTAGCCCGGGCGAATCGCCAGGGTGAGATCACCTACCTCGGCATCGATCATGGGTGGGCCCGCGAGGTATCGGACAAGTCGATCTCTCAGCATGTCACGGCAGCGATGCGGGGTGCCCAAGATCTGGCGGCTGCAGCGCCCTCCCTCGATGACCTGATGTGGGAGACGCCGTTGGGACGAGCATTCGGCCTCATGGCAGAGCGACACCAATGAGATCAGAGGAGCAGGCATGGTCACGGTTGCAGTTGCGGCGCAGGCGCTTACAGCAGATGCAGAACGGTGGACCGGCGTATCGGAGGCGCTGGGTAATGCGGCGAGTGCTGTCGGCAGTCTGGCCGTCTCATCGGGTGACTTCCCAAGTCGCGGATCTGTAGACACGCTCTACCCGTCGTTGATGGAGAAGGTCACGGGCCTTCTGATCAGTGGCCGAAATGAGGCCAAGGAAATATCGGACGAGCTTCTTTACGTCAAGCGAGTGATCACCAGCGCTGATGAACGTGCCAAGGAGTCGATCGAGCAGTTCTGGGACTACACCTTCTGACGAGGAGACAGCGATGACGACGAAGAGCGATCTCTACGGGTTGCTGGATGAGGCCGAGGGGCTCATGGAGGATCTGCGTGACGCCGTGAACTTTGTGCTTCAGCACCTGCCCTTCTATGTGCCCGACAGCGTCACCGACAAGATCTTGTCTGAGTGGGACAAGTTGAGCGCGAAGGCGACCGCCGAGATCTCCTCCATGCGAACCAGCGTCGATGAGTCCGGGGAGGAAGTGAGCTTACGGGCTGCGGCTGATGGCTGGTCCGACCGCGTTAAGGCTGGCATCTCGGGACTATCAGGACGGATCGACGAGGGGGGCCTGACTGCTGAAGACGCAACCACCTTCCAGGGATCGGCGGCCGACGCATACCGGGCGATCATTCCAGCCCAAAAGGGTGCGATCGACGCCATCGGCGGCCACCCTGATGACATCTCGTCGGGACTGGACGAACTTGCGGGAGCCGTCCAGACCTGGACGAATGCTTATATCGTCGCCGTTTTGGCGCTGCTGGGTGGCATTGGGTCGGCGATCGCTGGTGTTGCAGCGTCCGAGACGGGCGTGGGCGCCGTCGTCGGTCTTGCGGGCGCGCTCGTCTGCTTTGTGACCCTCGCAGGCTCTGTTCTGTACGCGGAGACCGAGCTCAACAATGCCGTTCAAACGGTTGAGGGCAAGTGGCGCGCCCTTATCAATGAGTGGTCCGGATTCGACGGTCAGGCGTGGCCGAACGCCGTTTTTCCGCACTGAGAAGGCGCTCGACTCCTACATCGGGACCGATTTGTCCTCGCCTGGGGGCGACCCTGTTCGACGGCCTCGGCGACGCCCGCGCTGACTTTCTCTCCGTCGGTGCTGGTTCCGGCTCCGACCACTCCACGCAAACATGCCGAAATCCGGTCTTCCCTTCGCGTACCGCCGGTGCTTGACTGCTGCATGGCCAGTGACGTACATCACATCGGCCACATTTCCCGCAGCGAGCTCGGGCGCAGCACGAACGAGTGGAGGGAGAACCACGCATGCGTGGTTGGAAGAGAACGCGACTCCTCACCATGGGAGCCGCAGGAGCGCTCGTCCTCGGCCTGACGCTGCCCGGC
>JALZDD010000737.1 GCA_030862715.1 Actinomycetota bacterium
TGCGCGGTGGCGTCCGCGGCCGCGCCGCGGCCGTCGTCGGTGACCTCGATCGCGAGGCTGCCCTCCTCGGCCGTCACGGTGACTCTGGCCGCGGCGCCCGGACCGGCGTGCTTGCGTACGTTGCTGAGCGACTCCTGCACCACCCGGAAGGCGGTCAGCGCGACACCCTCGGGCACGGCGAGCCCGGGCTCGGGAAGGTTCGCGGCCAGCTCCATGCCGCCGGCCCGGGTCTCCTCGACGAGCGTCGCGATGTCGCCCAGCCGAGGCTGCGGACGGGTCAGCGCGTCCCCGTCGCGCAGCAGGCCGAGCAGCTGCCGCATCTCGGCCAGCGCCTCCCGGGCGGTCTGCGCGACGGTCTCCAGCGCCTTGGGAGCGAGGGCCGGGTCCTGCTCGGCGGCATAGCGCGCACCGTCGGCCTGGACCACGATCACGCTCAGCCCGTGGGCCACCACGTCGTGCATCTCGCGCGCGATCCGCGCCCGCTCCTGGGTCGCCCCGAGTTCGGCCCGTTGCTCTGCCTCGCGGCGCAGCTGCTCGTTGCGCTGGATCAGCGAGTCGACGTACGCCGTCCGGGTGCGCGCCAGTGCACCGAGCGCCCAGCCGGCCACCGGGAAGGTGGCGAGCGAGAGCACGACCGGGACGTAGGTGCTCCAGTTGATCTCGTCCTGGCCCGTGCTGTTGGAGGCGGCATCGACGGCGCCGAGCCAGTCGTAGGCACCGAGGAAGGACCCGAAGAGGCCCACGGCGAGCGCGGCCAGACCCCAGCGCGGCCGGGCGTAGCGCGCCACCGAGTAGACCGCGATCGGGAAGGAGACCTGAGAGACGAGCGGATAGTCGAGGAGAAGCACCTGCAGCGCGCACGCGGAGGCCACGACGGCGTAGACGATCACCGGATGCCGGCGGCGCCACAGCAGCGGCACCAGCTGGAGGATCACGAGCACCAGGTCGGCGACGTGGCTGGTGCTGGAGACATCCTGGGCCGCGTCGCCGCCCAGCAGGGCCTGGATCGCGTAGAACGGGATGATCAGGAACAGGGTGCCGGCGAGCAGGACGTCGAACCACCATCGCCCCCGCGGGCCGAGCCGCCAGGGCCGTACCAACTCCTCCACGCACCCACCGTAGAGGAGCCGAGGCGGCCACGACGTCAGCCCAGGGACTGATGTGCTCCTCAGACCCTGGACGGACTAGAATCCACAGGCTGGCGATGGCCAAGTAAATGGTTTGGTCGCCACCTGGATGGTGCTTGGGAGGGCTCGTGGAGGCAGTGCGCTACGTCGCGATCGGTGACTCGTTCACGGAAGGAGTCGGCGACGAGACTCCTGACGGTCATGTACGCGGCTGGGCCGACCTGGTCGCCCAGGGCTGGGCCGCCTCGGGCGTCCCGGTGGAGTATGCCAACCTCGCGATCCGCGGGCGTCTGATCCGCCCGATCGTCGAGGAGCAGCTCCCCGCCGCGCTGGCGCTGAAGCCGACCCACCTCTCCTTCAACGGTGGCGGCAACGACATGCTCCGCCCGAAGGCCGACGCGAACGCGATCGCCGACTACCTCCGGCCCGTGCTCGAGGCCTGCGACGCCAACGGGATCACGCTGATCCTGCTCTCCGGCGCCAACCCCTCGGCCCGGCTTCCGCTCGGCAAGGTCTTCCAGCGTCGCGGCGACGAGCTCGTCAACCTGGTCGAGCAGCGGATCGCCCATCGCGACGACGTCGTGCGCGCCTACAACTGGCCCGACACCACTCTCACCGACGGCCGCTTCTGGTCCGAGGACCGCCTCCACATGAACGCCCGCGGCCACCACCGCGTTGCCGCCCGCGTCCTCGACTCGCTAGGCGTCGAGGTCCCCGAGGGCTGGTGGGACCTCGACTTCGAGGCCGCGGCGGGCAAGAAGGGGCTGGCCTACTACCGCGAGTTCGTCGGCCCGTGGATCCACCGCCGGCTCACCGGCCGCTCCTCCGGAGACGGCCGCACCGCCAAGTTCCCCACCTGGACTCCCGTCGCGGAAATGTGAGACCCGGCCGCGGCATCTCGCCGGCGGCCGGGTGTCACGATGCGTACGGGATCAGCGAGCGAGCGACTTCGCGTACTTCCTGAACGCCGCCTGCGTCTTCGGCCCAGCATCGCCGTCGACGGCGAGCTTCGGGGCGACCTTGGCCTTCAGCAGGCGCTGCAGTGCCTTGATGGTGTTCTTCCCCGGCTTGCCGTCGATCTTGTCGCCGTAGCCGTAGCTCTTCTTCAGGTACACCTGGAACGCCTTCCAGCTGTTGGTGCCGAGCTTGCCGTCGATCTTGCCCGGGTACTTCTTGCTTGTGTAACCGAACTTCTTCAGCAGCTTCGCCTGGAGGACCTTGGCCTCGGCCGTGGTGAGGCCGAAGTTCTGGGTCGACTGGGCGGAGACCGCGGCGGCGGCAGTGTTGCCCGTGCCGACCTCGGCGTTGGCGATGCTGGCAGTGGCGAAGATGCCGGTGGCGGCGAGGCCGGTGGCAGCGACGGCGCCGACCAGGCGTCGGGTGATGGTGGAGGTCACGATGGTGTCCCTTCGGTGGGGCGGGTGGGTTGTCGTGACAAGCCAACCGATCGGCACCGTCTGGGATCGGTCCGGAATCTGACACCGGCGTCC
>JALZDD010000900.1 GCA_030862715.1 Actinomycetota bacterium
CCGGGCACGTCCTCGATCAGGAGGTGTCCCTCGGCGAGCAGCACGGTCAGCGTGGAGTCGACGACGTCGGTCTTTCCTTCGATCACCTTCTCGATGCTGTCGCGAATGCGGCCCGCGACCCGCACCAATGTCTCGATCTCTGCCCCATTTGATGAGGCCTCCAACGGCGTCGTCACGTCGCGTCCTTCCGACTCACCCAGCTTATGGGAACACCGTACGGGGTAGCGCCTACGGGCGTCTGCGGCATTCACCCGACTGTGACGTCAGCCGGGGAGCGGGGTGTGGTGGGAAAACGCCTCGTGGGGGAGGAAGGTGGTTTGAATGTGGGGGATTGTGGGGTACGGTGGGGCAAAGTGGAGGAACGATCCACGTTGAGCTGACCGCGGGGGCGAGCACATGTTCTTCATGGGCACGTACACGCCGAAGCTCGACGAGAAGGGCCGGATCTTCCTCCCCGCAAAGTTCCGAGATCGATTGGCGGAGGGGGTTGTCGTGACGCAAGGTCAGGAGAACTGCCTCGTGGTGTGGCCTGAGGATGTCTTCATGCAGGAGGCGCAGCGGGCCCAGCAGACGCCGCTCACCTCTCGGGACGCACGCGACTACGCCCGTGTCCTCTTTGCGGGGGCCGAGCAGACGACACCCGACAAGCAGGGCCGGATCGGCATTCCGCCGCTCCTGCGCGACTACGCCGGGATCGTCAAGGACGTGGTCGTGATCGGTGTGATGGACCGGATCGAGATCTGGGACCCGGCCAAGTGGGCGGAGTACTCCGCGGGTGCACAGGCCAAGTTCGCAGACCTCGACGAGTCGACGGACTGATAAAGGGACAGATCGACAAAGCGACACTGAGCTGATCAGAAACACACAAGTCAACAGCGGATCCGCAGGACGAGGTCTCAGTCCCGCTCCAATCGCCCAGCCATCCGGGGCACCTTCCCCGGTTCCGGACGGCACTGAAGTGGTGACGGAGCGGGCATGAGACCTGGCTCTGCGGATCCGTGGCGTTGTCACCCCGTAGCTCTGCCAACGAGCTGGGGGAGAACACACACCAGACGAAGCCGTGCGATGGGGGTCGAGGCGGTGACGAACCAGAAGCACGTGCCGGTGATGCTCGACCGCATCGTCGACCTGCTCGCGCCGGCGCTCACCGACGGTGGGGTCCTGGTCGACTGCACGACCGGTCACGGCGGTCACACCGAGGCCGTCCTCGAGCGGATCCCCGGATCACGGGTGATCGGCATCGACCGTGACACCTACGCCCTCGGCATCGCGGGGGAGCGGCTGGCCCGCTTCGGCGACCGGTGGACAGGCGTCCACGCGGTCTACGACGAGATCCTCGACGTGATCGCCGGGCAGGGCCTGGACGAGGTCCAGGCGGTGCTCTTCGACCTCGGCGTCTCCTCGATGCAGCTCGACCAGCGCGAGCGCGGCTTCGCCTACGCGGAGGACGCGCCGCTCGACATGCGGATGGACGCCACCCGGGGTCAGACCGCGGCGGACGTCCTCAACAACTACTCTGCGGCGGACCTGACCCGGATCCTGCGGGACTACGGCGAGGAGAAGTTCGCCAAGAAGATCGCCTACGCCATCGTCAAGCGTCGCGAGACGGTGCCGTTCACGACGAGCGGGCCTCTGGTGGAGCTCCTCTACGCGGAGATCCCGGCACCTGCTCGTCGCACCGGCGGACATCCGGCCAAGCGCACCTTCCAGGCGCTGCGGATGGAGGTCAACGACGAGCTCGGGGCGCTGCGTACGGCACTGCCGGACTCGCTCGAGGCCGTCGGTCTCGGTGGCCGGGTGGTGGTCGAGTCCTACCACTCGCTCGAGGACCGGCTCACCAAGCGGGCCTTCGCCGAGGCGACGAAGCTGGACGTACCTCCCGACATGCCGATCGTGCCGCCCGAGGCCGAGCCGTCATTCCGCCTGCTCACCCGTGGTGCCGAGCAGGCCAACGAACAAGAGATCGAGGAGAACCCGCGCGCCGCTTCGGTGCGACTGCGCGCGGTGGAGCGCACCAAGCCCCGAACCAACCTTCCCAAGTCGAACCATGGAGCAGCCAGATGAGCATCTCCGCCGCGCCACAGGCGCCTGTGCGCAGCCCGGATCGGGCCACCGAGACGACCCAGACACGGCTCACCGCCGTGCCGGCGCCGCTGCCTGCTCCGATGGCGCCGCGGCTGCCGTTCGTCGTGCTCGTCTCGATGCTGCTCGTCGGTGGCGTCGTGGGTCTGCTCGTCTTCAACACCTCCATGCAGCAGTCAGCCTTCCAGGAGCAGCGCCTCCAGGAGCAGGCGACCACGCTGGCCGCCCGGGAGCAGGCACTCGACGGTGAGCTGAAGAAGATGGAGGACCCGCACAAGATCGCCGCCAAGGCGAAGGATCTCGGCATGGTCGTCCCGCAGAACGCGGCCATGCTGCGTGTTCCCGAGGCGAAGGTCGAGGGCGAGGCCGCTGCGGCCGACCGCTCCGCGACGCCGCCGCTGCACCCGAAGGTCGCCAAGCCCTACAGCGTGCTGGTCGCCGAGCAGAAGGCGGCCGACGCGGCCGCCGCGAAGAAGAAGGCGGCGGAGCTCGCCGAGAAGAAGCGCGCCCGGGAAGCTGCAGAGAAGCAGGCGGCAGAGGAGCAGCAGCGTACGTCTCCGGGCGAGGCTCGGTAGGGGAGGAGAGGGATGGCCCAGCGACAGGTCAAGCGGAAGGTCCGCCGGCCGGCGCGACGTCCTGCCCCACGGGCCACGCCTAAGGCGACGCAGCGACGCGGGCCGGTGCACATCCGGCTCCGCGTCGGCTTCATCCTGGTGGCGATGGTGCTCTCGGTCTTCGGTGGCCGGCTGGTGCAGCTGCAGGGTATCGACCCGCACTCGTACGCCGCGATGGCGGCCGCCGAGAACGTCGTCGACGTCGTGCTGCCGGCCGAGCGCGGCGAGATCCTCGACCGTGACGGCGAGGCGCTGGCCGACTCCTCCGACGGGCTGATGGTGCTGGCCGACCCGAAGCAGACGAAGAAGGACGCCCCGGCGATCGCCGCGTTCCTGGCCAAGGAGCTCGGGGTCGACTACGCCTCGGCGCTCGCCAAGCTCCGCAAGGACGGGAGCCGGTTCCAGTACATCAAGCGTCAGGTGCCCGCGACCCAGGCGACCGCCGCCGTCGAGAAGGCGGGCAAGGCGGGCTACCAGGGGCTGTGGACCAGCCGTGATCCGCTGCGCAACTACCCCAACGGCGACGTCGCGGCCAACCTGGTCGGCTTCCTCGGGAACGACGGCCCGCTGGCGGGCCTCGAGGCGGCCTTCGACAAGCACCTGGCCGGCAAGGACGGCCACGCCGAGTACGACGCGACCAGCCCGGTCAGCGGGACCCGGATGCCGCTGGGCACCAACAACCGCGTCGACCCGGTCGACGGCAACGACCTGACCCTCACCATCGACCGAGACCTGCAGTACTACGTGCAGCAGACCCTGATGGACGCCGTTCAGAAGTCGCGCGCGGAGTCAGGGATGGCGGTGGTCATGGACACCCAGACCGGCGAGATCCTGAGCCTGGCCGACTACCCGACCTTCGATGCCCGCGACCCGGCGGCCTCGCCGAAGTCGCTGCGCGGGAGCAACGCCCTCTCCAACGTCTACGAGCCCGGATCGGTGCAGAAGGTGCTCACCGTCGCCGGCCTGCTCGACCAGGGGCTCGTCTCGCCCTCGACCCGGCTCAAGGTGCCGGGGTCCTACCGCTCGGGCGACGCCGACATCCACGACTGGTACGAGCACGGCATGGAGAAGCTCACCCTGGCCGGCGTGATCGCGAAGTCCTCCAACATCGGCACCGTGATGGCCGCGGACAAGTATGCCGACGGCCAGCTGCGCGACTACCTGGCCGCCTTCGGTCAGGGCCAGCGCACCGGTCTCGGCCTCGACACCGAGTCGGCCGGCCTGCTCGCCGCGCCGGAGACCTGGAACCCGGCCGACGAGGACCGCATCGACTTCGGCCAGTCGATCTCGGTCAACGCCGTGCAGATGACCGCCGCGCTCAACACGATCGCCAACGGCGGCGTACGCATCGACCCCAGCCTGATCGCCGGGAGCGCCACCAACAACTCCGGCATCGAAGTCGGCACCGACACCGCCGATCGCACCCGCGTGGTCTCCGAGGAGGCCGCCTCCCAGACCGCGGAGATGATGGAGCGGGTCATCAACGACCCCGTCAACGGCACCGCCAAGCCGGCCGCCGTCCCCGGCTACCGCGTCTCCGGCAAGACCGGAACCGCGCAGCGGGTCAACTCCGAGTGCAAGTGCTACGACGGCACCACCACGGTCTCGTTCGGCGGTTTCGCCCCCACCGACGACCCGCGGTTCACGGTCTACGTGGCCATCCACAACCCCGGCAACGGCGGTGGCGGTGGCACCGTCACCGGCCCGGTCTTCTCCCAGATCATGTCCTTCGCCCTGCGCCGCTACGGCGTCCCGCCGACCGGCACCGAGCCTTCGAAGATGCCCACTGGTTGGTGAGGCGTGCGTGCCGGAATAGCGCCGCTGGGGGTGGTCCACGTCCGCGAGACCGAGGTCGTCGAGGAGCTGGCCATCGACGCCGACGAGTTCCTGGTCCCGCCGGGCGGATAACCTTCGCCACGTGAGCAGTGCGTACGAGACGGCGGATCCCAAGAGCCCGACCCGCCCGCGAGTGACCGAGCCGGTGACGCTGGCCGACCTGGCCGGCGAGTTCGGTCTGGACGTACGCGGCGAGGCCCGCGTCACCGGGGTCACGCTGAGCTCCCAACGGGTGCTGCCCGGTGACCTCTACGCCGCGCTCCCCGGCAGCCGGGCGCACGGCGCCAGCTACGCAGCGAGTGCCGTCGAAGCCGGAGCGGTCGCCGTGCTCACCGACGCGGCCGGCGCCACTGAGCTCGAGGCCCAGGGTCTCGGCGAGGTGCCCGTGCTGCTCGTCGAGCAGCCCCGCAAGGTGCTCGGCGCGCTCTCGGCCCGCGTCTACGGCAACCCGTCGGGCAGGCTGCGGCTGATCGGGGTGACCGGCACCCAGGGCAAGACGACGACCACCCGGCTGGCCGAGAGCGCGCTGCTCGACGCCGGCCACCGCGCCGGCGTCATCGGCACCGTCGGCACCCGGATCGGCGGTCGCGACGTGAAGACGCCGCTGACCACGCCCGAGGCTCCCGACCTGCACGGTCTCTTCGCCCGGATGGTCGAGGAGGGGACCGAGGCGTGCGCCATGGAGGTCTCCTCCCACGCCCTGGTGATGGGGCGCGTCGACGGCGTCGTCTTCGACGTCGCCGTCTTCCTCAACCTGGGCCGTGACCACCTCGACTTCCACGAGACGGTCGAGGACTACTACGCGGCGAAGGCCGACCTGTTCACCCCGGAGCGGGCGATGTTGGGCATCGTCAACATCGACGACGAGCACGGCCGCCGCCTCGCCGCCGAGGCGACCATCCCGATCCTCACCTACGCCCTGCACGACGACACCGCCGACTGGCGTGCCACCGACGTCGAGCTGCGCCCCGACGGCTCCAGCTTCACCGTCCACGGCCCCGACGGCCTGGAGTTCCCGGGCGCGAGCCCGCTGGCCGGCGACTACAACGTCAGCAACACCCTCGCCGCCCTGG
>JALZDD010000947.1 GCA_030862715.1 Actinomycetota bacterium
AGAAGACGTTGCGGGGGCGGAACTGGACCGAGATCCGGGGGCCGGCGGAGGCGACCTTGGGGATGGCGTGCTCCCAGGTGCGCTGGCAGGAGCCGCCCATGACGACGAGGTCGCCGTGGCCCATCTGGATGCTCATCCCCTTGCCGCCGCCGTGGGGGCGTAGCGCGAGGCGGCGGGGGTCGCCGACGGAGACGATCGCGACCATCGTGTCGTTGGTGCGGCCCCGGCCGATCTTGTCGCCATGCCAGGCGACCGAGTCGTGGCCGTTGCGGTAGTAGCAGCAGCCCGCGGTCACGAACGGCTCGCCCAGCTCGGGCAGGTAGTGGGCGGTGAGGCGGCCGCGGGCCTCGGCGAGACGCGGGTGGGGGAGCGGGTCGCCCTGTAGATAGGTGTGCAGGAGCCGGGGCACGTCGACGACCCGGTCGTACATCTGCCGCCGCTCCTCGTGCCACGGGACGTCGCTGACCAGCGCCGCGAAGACGTCGTCGGGATCGGGCAGCCAGCCGCGGGCGATGTCCACCCACGCTCCGCGGTCCAGCTGGATCCGCTCGTAGGTCGTCTCGGTGGTCTCGTCGTCTGTGGGGGCGAAGAGTGTTCCCTGGAAGTCCACCCCCTCACCATACCTCGTGATCGAACAAGTGTTCTAGTGCCGTATCGATTGTTGGCGGGCATCGCGGTTTCGTTGCAGCTGATCTGCCTCATCTCGTTGCAATGTCACAACTTGACCAAACTCGGGACGTACGCGAGGTGTACACCTACGCTCTGCTCATGGTCCGGTCGGTCGAGGGAGAGCGGTCGCTCAAGCACGTCCAGATCCGTGAGTACGTCAGGGAGCTGGTCATCGGCGAAAGCCCTGGTGCCTCGGCGCCCTCCGAGCGCGAGCTGGTCCAGAAGTTCAGCGTCGCCAGGGCGACCGTGCGGCAGGCGCTCGACGCGCTCGTCGCCGACGGTCTGCTGGTCCGGATCCCGGGCCGCGGCACCTTCGTGGCTCGCCCGCCGCGTGCGGCGAGCCCGGTCCTCGGGTTCAGCGAGGAGATGGCACGCCGGGGGATGCAGGCATCCTCCGAGACGCTGCTGCTCGGTCGCGAGAAGGCCGGGCCCACCATCGCTCGCGCGTTGAGCATCAGGGAGGGTGCGGCCGTCATCCACTGGCGGCGCCTTCGCCGCGGCGACGGGGTGCCGATCTGCATCGAGGACGTCTACCTCGACGAGGCGATCGTGCCCGGGATGCTCGAGCGGACCGCCCCGACCAGCCTCTACGCCGATCTGGCCAGTCGCCACATGCGGCCGTCGTGGGTCGACGACACGTTCCGTGCCGACGTGGCCAACATCGAGGAGGCCACCCTGCTGGGCCTCTCGGTCGGCGTTCCCGTGCTCCGCAGGCAGCGGAAGTCGGTTTCGGGGGACCGCTACGTCGAGGTGTGCCGGTCGGTCTACCGCGCCGACCGCTACGCGCTGCACCTGCAGCTCGGTCCGTCCTGACCTTCTGAGCTGGTCAGAGGTCGCCGAGAGGCGCGACCACGTCGCCGCTCTCCTCGCAGACCCAGATCGGGTCCGGGCCTCCCAGGTCGGGGGTGATGTGGAGCGAGTGCACCGGCGACTCGGGCGGACACGTGGTGCACACCGGCCAGCGCGCGGCGGCGTCGCCGTCGAAGAGCAGGTCCTGCACGTCCTGGGCGACCAGGCCGGCGACGTACGCCTTGCCCTCCGGCCACTGCTCCACCCACCAGCCGCGCTCGGTCATCGCGTCCTCGAGAGCCGAGACGGCTGCCGCGCCGGCGAGTCCGCGGGCATCGAGGTCATGGAGCACCCTCGCCCGAGCCTCGAACAGCACTGTCGTGTTCATCACGGACCATTCTTGCCGACCGGTCAAGGCTGTGGGTTCAGGGTGAGCACGGTAAGAATGGCCCGTGATCCTCATCGACCCGCCGAACGTACCCAGTCGCGGCCGGATGTGGTCCCACCTCGCCAGCGACACCTCCTACGAGGAGCTGCACGCCTTCGCGAGCCGGATGGGCATCCCGGC
>JALZDD010000952.1 GCA_030862715.1 Actinomycetota bacterium
CCTCCAGGCCGGCGAAGTAGAGGCCGATGCACTTGTGCACCCCGCCGCCGAACGGCTCCCACGCCATCCGGTGGCTCTTGTCCTCGCGCCGGTGCGGCGCGAAGCGCTCGGGGTCGAAGACGCTCGGGTTGGTCCAGTACTCCTCCATCATGTGGCTGAACTGGACCCCGACCATCACGCCGGTGTCGGCCGGGATCCGGACCCCGAGGAGGCTGGTGTCCTTGACCGTACGCCGTATCAGCGCGGGCACCGGGGCGCGCAGCCGCAGCGCCTCCCTCATCACCAGGTCCAGGCTGGTGAGGCTCTCGATCTCTGGCATCGTCGGCGCCTCGCCGAGGGCAAGGGACTCCTCGCGGCAGCGCTGCTGCCACTGCGGATGCTGGCCGAGGTACTGGAGCATCGTCGAGGCGGTGATGGTCGAGGTGTCGTGGGCGGCCATCATCAGGAAGATCATGTGGTTGACGACGTCCTCGTCGCTGAACCGCTCGCGGTCGTCGGTCTCGATGTGGCACAGCACCGAGAAGATGTCGTCGCCCGAGGTGGCCCGTTTGGCGGGGAGGTAATGGCACAGGAAGCCCTCCAGCACCTTCCGCCCGCGGAACGCCCTACGCCAGCGGGTCAACGGCACATCGCCGCGTACGACGCCGGCGGCCGCCTGCACGCAGGCGATGAACGCCTTGTTGACCCGGTCCATCTCGGCCCGGCTGGTCTCGGCCGCACCACCCATGAAGATGTCCGCGGCGATGTCGAGGGTGAGCTGCTTGAGCCGCGGATGGGCCTGGAACGCCGGAGCGTTGGCCCAGCCGCGCATGCCTTGCGCGATCGACGGGTGCATTTTGGTGGTGTAGGCGGCGAGCCGGTCCCGCGTGAAGGCCTCCTGCATGATGCGGCGATGGGCGTGGTGCTCCTCGAAGTCGAGCAGCATCAGGCCGCGGGCGAAGAAGGGTCCGACGATCTGCCCCCAGGCCGGCCCGTTGGCGTACGCCTTCTCCTTGTTGCGCAGCACCGCCTCGCACGCGTCCGGCCCGAGCGCGACCACCGCGGCCTCGCCGGCGCGGAAGAACGGCGAGACCGGACCGTACGTCTCCCACTGGTGCCGATAGAAGCCCACCGGGTCGCGGGAGTAGTCCAGCAGCCGGCCGATCCAGGGGAGGCCGCGGTCGCCGGGCACGAGCCGTGGGATCTCGCGTAGCGTCTCGGTCGCTGTCATCGTGCCTGATCCATCGTGTCCGACCTCCCGGTCCCGAGTGACTCTGCTGAGGTTAGTCAAGTAGAACGTGTTCCCGCAGTGTTTCGCAGGGCATGGATGTGGCCGGCGCGTTGTTGGGGTGTGCGTGGAGAGCTACGAATCAGTGGTGATCGGTGCCGGTCAGGCCGGTTTGTCGGCGTCCTACCACCTCAGCCGGCTGGGCGTACGCCACGTCGTGCTCGACTCCGAGCGGCGCCCCGGTGGCGCCTGGCAGCACCGCTGGGACTCGCTGACCATGCATGACGTGCACGGTGTGGCCGATCTGCCGGACGGGCGGGCGCCCGGGGAGTCCGGGGAGCGCGCGAATGTCGCCGTGCCGGGCTGGTTCGGTCTCTACGAGTCGATGCACGACCTGCCTGTGGAGCGCCCGGTGAAGATCACCTCGGTGACCTCGGTCGGGGACCTGCTGGCCGTCCACTCGGCCGACGGGCGGACCTGGTTCACCCGGACCCTGGTCAACGCGACGGGCACCTGGACCCGGCCGTTCGTCCCGCACTACCCGGGGGCCTCGACCTTCCTCGGGGAGCAGGTGCACACCCACGACTATCCGGGCGCCGCGCACTTCCGGGGTTCACGGGTCGCGGTGGTCGGTGGAGGAGCCTCGGCGGTGCAGTTCCTCGGCGAGCTCGCGCCGGTGACCGACGTCCTCTGGGTGACCCGGCGCGAGCCGGTCTGGCGTTCCGACTTCGACGCCGAACGTGGGCGCGAGGCTGTGGCGATGGTGGCCGAGCGGGTCGAGGCCGGCCTGCCGCCCGCGAGCGTCGTCAGCGTCACCGGTCTCTCGCTGCGGCCACAGGAGCAGGAGGCCGCGCGGCTCGGGGTCTACGAGCGCCGGCTGCCGATGTTCTCCCGCATCGAGCCGGACGGGCTGCGGTGGGATTCGGGGGCGTTCGAGCCGGTCGACGCGATCCTGTGGGCCACCGGCTTCCGCCCCGCCGTCACCCACCTCGCTCCGCTTCATCTGCGCAGCTCTCATGGCGGGATTCCGTTGCTGCGCGACTCCGCCGACGTCCAGACCGCCGTCACCGCTGCGTACGACCCGCGTGTCCAGCTCGTGGGCTACGGCCCTTCCGCGAGCACCATCGGGGCCAGCCGTGCCGGTCGCGCTGCTGCCCTCGCTGTCCGGCGACAGCTGGCCGACGAGGGTCAGCTCGTCGCTCGGTGAGCTTTTGTCACCACGCGCCGAGGTCGGCGGAGATCCAGTGCTCCGGCGTGAGCCGGATCGTCACCTCGGGCGGAAAGTTCGCCGCCTGCGCCAGGTAGGCATCGGCTGCCTCGGGAGGCAGGTACCGTCGCGCCATCGCCTCCGATTCGCCCTCAGCGGCATCCGCTATCCGCACCGGGCCCTCGACCGAGACGTACCTGACCGTCGGCTCGAGCCGCTCGACCATCAGTGTGCACCGTCCGGCTTTGCGGATCAGTCTTGTCTTCAGGGAGTCCTTGCCTGTGACGAACCATGCGTCGCCGCCGGGGGTGTAGTCGTACCAGATCGGGACGGTCAGGGGTGCTCTTCCGTCTTCTCTGCTGACCGAGAGGGCTGCGATCAGGGGTTGGGTCAGGAGGTCTTGGCGGTCTTCGAGTGCGATACCCATGCTTTCGACCGTACTTCTTGGTTGGTGTGGCCGCCGACCCTCTTCGAGAGGAGATTTCGCCTCCTCAAGACTCGTGCGAAGGGGTGATTCCTCCGGTATGCACGTTCCCGTGCTCACCCCGCCGGCGAGGAGTGCTCGCGATGACTGGCGTTGAAGCGGGCCTTCTTCTCACGGTTGCCGCAGGTGTTCATGTCGCACCATCTGCGGGTGCGGCTTCGGCTGGTGTCGAAGAAGGCGGCCCGGCAGGTTGGTGATGCGCACAGTGCCAGTTTTCCGTCTCGCTCACCAGAGATGATGGCGATCGCGTCGGCGGCGATCACCCCCAGTGCATCCGTCAACCCAGCGGCGGAGTCCAAGTGCCAGCGCTGCTTGCCCTCGAGGGTCAGGAACGCGGTCGCGCGACCCCGGGCGCTGTGGTCGTTGATCACATCGACGGCGGGCGTGGGGAGGGCGTCCCGGCCGGCGGCCGCTGTTGCGACAGCGTGAATCGACTCTCTCAGCTTGCGGGCGAGGTCGAGCTGGGCGGGGGTGCAGGAGTCCACTGCGAGGCCGTAGAGGGTCAGCCAGTCGAGGAGTCGCTGCGGCGTTGGGATGCGTTCCACGGGGTTGCCGTGACGCTCCGAGAGGGTCCCCGTGAAGCTGGTCGCGAGCACGCTACCGAGACGGAAGTCGGGAAACTCAGCGGGCATGGAACCACCATAGCCGGTTGTCGGCGCCGCTTCGTCATGCTAGAACCGTCATAGATGGTTCCGCGAGTTCGAGGAGTTCTGATGCCTGATCCGGCCACCGACGTACGAGTATTCGAAGCCCGCGCACCCGACGCCGACCTCGACGACCTGCGGGCGCGCCTGACCGCGGCGCGGCTGCCGGAGGCGGAGACGGTCGATCGCACGGCGTTCGGCCGGCGCCGCTGGGGTCAGGGTGTCCCGCTCGCCGACCTCATCGATGTCGTGGAGCACTGGCGCACCGCGTACGACTGGCGGTCCTTCGAGGAGCGGCTCGACCGGATCGGCCAGTTCCGCACGACCATCGATGGCCTGGGAATCCACTTCCTGCACCGCAGGTCCACGCGCGCGGATGCCACGCCCCTGATCCTGACCCACGGCTGGCCCGACAGCGTCGTGCGGTTCGCCGACGTGGTGGACGAGCTGGCGAACCCGAAGGAAGCGTCGGCGCCTGCGTTCCACGTCGTCGTCCCGTCGCTCCCAGGCTTCGGCTACAGCGAGAGGCCGGCCGCCACCGGATGGGGCACCGAGAAGACCGCCGCCGCCTGGGTGGAGCTGATGGGAAGACTCGGCTATGACGAGTTCGTGGCCCATGGTGGGGACTGGGGCGGCAACATCACCACGGTGCTGGCCGGCAGGTTCCCGAGCCATGTGCTCGGCATCCACTCGACGTTCGCGGAAGGGCCGCCCGGACTGACCACGGACGGGCTGACGCCGCTGGAGCGGAGCTGGGCCGAGGGGACCCGTGACTTCTGGCGCCATCGCGCTGCGTACGCGAAGCAGCAGGCCACCGGGCCGCAGACCATCGGCTACTCGCTCGTCGACTCTCCGGTCGGGCTGCTCGCCTGGATCCTCGACAAGTTCGCCGACTGGACGGACACGGAGGACAGCCCGTTCGAGACCATCTCCAGGGACCGCATTCTCGACAACGTCACCCTCTACTGGCTGACGCGGACCGGCGCGTCCGCGGCCCGCATCTACTACGAGAGCCACAACGCCCTCGATCACGAACTCCGGGTCGACGTCCCGTCGGCGATCACCATCTACCCTCGCGACGTCGAGAGATATCCGCGGCCCTGGGCGCAGGAGCGTTACCGGAAGATCGTCCGATGGGGGACGCCTGAGCGAGGTGGGCACTTCCCATCGATGGAGGTTCCGGAGCTCTTCGTCAAGGACCTGCGCGAAGGACTCGCGGCCGTGTTGGCCGCCCAGGGAAACTGAAGGCATGCGACGGATCGGCGTACTGGGTGGGATGAGCTGGGAGTCGACGGCGGAGTACTACCGCCTGCTCAACGAGATCACCGCGAAGCGGCTCGGGGGACTCCACTCGGCGGACCTGCTCGTGCGGTCGGTGGATTTTGCGGAGATCGAGGATATGCAGGCCTCCGGCGAGTGGGAGCGGGCGGGGGAGCGGCTTGCCGAGGAGGCGGCGACCCTCAGCGAGGCGGGCGCCGAGGTGATCGTGCTGGCCACCAACACGATGCACAAGGTGGCCGGGGCGTTGGAGGAGACGTACGGAGAGCGGTTCCTGCACCTCGGTGACACGACGGCGGCCGCGGTCGGGGCGGCAGGGGTCGGGCGGGTTGGGCTCCTCGGCACCGGGTTCACGATGTCGCAGCCGTTCTATGCCGACCGGCTCCGCGACCACGGCCTCGAGGTCGTCGTGCCCACCGAGCCGGACCAGGAGACCGTCCACCGGATCATCTACGAGGAGCTGTGTCTGGGGACGTTCCTGGACCGCTCCCGGCAGGCGTACCTCGAGGTCATCGACCGTCTCGTCGCCGCCGGCTGCGAGGGCGTCATCCTCGGCTGCACGGAGATCGAGCTGCTGCTGCCGATCGAGACGTACGCGGGCGTGCCGCTGTTCCCGACGACCCGGCTGCACTGCGAGGCCGCGATCGAGGCTGCGCTCAGCCCCCGGGATCAGCGCAGCGCCCACTCCTCGGCGAGGAGCGCGTAGGAGAGGCCGTCGAGCCAGCCGCGGGTGCGATGCAGGGAGTCCTTGACGGTGTGCGACTCGCGCCGCATGCCGAGTCGCTCCATGAGTCGCCAGGAGGCCTCGTTGTCGGCGAAGCACTCCGCGACGACGCGGCGCAGACCCAGGGGGCCGAAGCAGACGTCGAGCACGGCGCGTACGGCCTCGGTGGCGTAGCCGTTGCCCTGGTGGGCGGGGTCGATCGTCCAGCCGAGCTCGGCCTGGGTGCCGTTGGCATGCTCGCGCACCTCGGTCTGCG
>JALZDD010000745.1 GCA_030862715.1 Actinomycetota bacterium
ACGACCACGTCGGTGAAGGAGAGCTCGGCGGTGTCCTGCGCCTTCATGCCCATCTTGTCGAGGTTGCGGCCGCGCTCGAAGCCCTCCATGCCGCGCTCGACCACGAGCAGCGAGATGCCGTGGGCGCCCGCCTCGGGGTTGGTCTTGGCGACCACGATGACGAGGTCGGCGTTGATGCCGTTGGAGATGAACGTCTTCGAGCCGTTGAGGAGGTAGTGGTCACCCTTGTCGACCGCGGTGGTGCGTACGCCCTGGAGGTCCGAGCCCGCGCCCGGCTCGGTCATCGCGACGGCGGTGATGATGTCGCCGGAGACGCAGCCCGGCAGCCAACGGGCCTTCTGCTCGGGGGTGCCGAGGTGGGAGATGTAGGGGACGATGATGTCGGTGTGGACGAAGAAGCCGGGCCCGCTGGCGCCGATCTTCGCCATCTCCTCGTGGAGGACCGAGTTGAACCGGAAGTCCTTGATGCCGGGACCGCCGTACTCCTCGTCGACGTCGAAGCAGAGCAGCCCGGTGTCGCCGGCCTTCTTCCACAGCTCGCGCGGGACGATGCCATCCTTCTCCCACTGATCGTGGAAGGGCACGACCTCCTTCTCGAAGAAGGCCTTGGCCGTGGCACGGAAGTCCTCGTGCTCGGCTTCGTAGATGGTGGGCTTCTCGGGCATGACACTCCTCCGTAGACGTACCGGTTAATGATGCCTCACCACTGTGAGGCAGACCGCATTGTCGTGGTGGGCGACGGAGCAACTGTGACAGTAACACTGGCGAAGTCGCAACAGTTTGGTCTACGGTCCCTGACATGACCGAGACGACCGAGGAACTGATGACGATCGATGAGCTGTCGACCGCCACGGGGTTGTCGGTGCGCACGACGCGCTACTACGCGAGCCTCGGGCTGATCCCGCCGCCGATCCGCCGCGGGCGGGTGGCCTACTACGGTCCCGAGCACCGCGCTCGCCTGGACATGGTCACCGCGCTCCAGGAGCACGGGTTCACCCTGCAGGCCATCGAGCGCTATCTCGCCCGGCTTCCCGCCGAGACCACCAGGGAAGATCTCGCGATGCAGCGCGCCATGATCACGTCCTGGGCTACCGAGCCGACCGAGGACATCCAGGCCCGGATCGGACGTGAGCTGATCGCGCTCGGTCTGCCCCGTGACGCGCTGGCAGCGGCGTACGCAGCGACCTCACGCCTCATGGCGGAGCTCGCGGACGAGCTCAACAAGATCCTGCGAGACCAGGTGGTCGACCCGTTCCGGCGCACCCACCACAGCCCCGAGGAGGCCGAGCATCTCGAGGAAGTGCTCCCGCGGCTGCGGCAGCTGACCACCGAGGCCATCGTGGTGAGCTTCCAGGACGCGGTGAACCGCACGATTACTCGCAATCTGTCGTGAAGCTTTGGGCAACACCCTGTTGACTGTGACAGTTTTAGTGTCACAATCGGCGCATGGCTGAAGCATTCATCTATGACCACCTGCGCACGCCGCGCGGGAAGGGTAAGAAGACCGGAGCGCTCCACGAGGTCAAGCCGATCGACCTGGTGGTCGGCCTGATCGACGAGGCGCGCAAGCGGAACCCCAACCTCGACCCAGAGCGGATCGACGATGTCGTCCTCGGTGTCGTCACCCCCGTCGGCGAGCAGGGCGGTGACATCGCCAAGACCGCCGCCATCAAGGCCGGTCTCCCCGAGACGACCGCCGGTGTGCAGCTCAACCGCTTCTGCGCCTCCGGCCTCGAGGCCGTGAACCAGGCCGCCTCCCGCGTACGCGGCGGGTTCGAGGACCTCATCCTCGCCGGTGGTGTCGAGTCGATGAGCAAGGCGCCGATGGGCAGCGACGGCGGCGCCTGGGCACAGGACCCCGACACCGCGCTCAAGACCGGTTTCGTCCCGCAGGGCATCGGCGCCGACCTGATCGCGACCATCGAGGGCTTCAGCCGGGCGGACGTCGACCGCTACGCCGCCCAGTCGCACGCCCGGGCGGCCGCCGCCTGGGAGAACGGCTACTTCAAGGACGCCGTCATCCCGGTCGTCGACCAGACCGGTCTGACCGTGCTCGACCACGACGAGCTGATCCGCCCCGGCACCACCGCCGAGACGCTGGCCGGTCTCAAGCCGTCCTTCCTCCAGCAGGGCCAGGAGGCTGGCTTCGACGACGTCGCGCTGGCCAAGTACCACTGGGTCGAGAAGATCGACCACGTCCACCACGCCGGAAACTCCTCCGGCATCGTCGACGGCTCCGCGCTGATGCTGATCGGCTCCGAGGAGGCCGGCAAGGCCAACGGGCTCACCCCGCGTGCCCGGATCATCTCGGCCGCCGTCTCCGGCGCCGACCCGACGATCATGCTCACCGGCCCCGCCCCGGCTTCGCGCAAGGCGCTGGCAAAGGCCGGTCTCACCGTCGACGACATCGACCTGTTCGAGATCAACGAGGCGTTCGCCGCGGTCGCGATGCGGTTCATGAAGGACATGGGCATCGACGAGTCGATCACCAACGTCAACGGCGGCGCGATCGCCATGGGTCACCCGCTGGGCGCGACCGGTGCCATCATCCTCGGCACCCTGGTCGACGAGCTCGAGCGTCAGGGCAAGCAGCGCGGCCTCGCCACGCTGTGTGTCGGTGGCGGCATGGGTATCGCGACGATCGTCGAGCTGGTCTGA
>JALZDD010000967.1 GCA_030862715.1 Actinomycetota bacterium
CGCCGTTGCGGATCGCCTGCTCGAGACCTTCGTCGGAGGTCCCGACGATCTCGGTGACGCGGTAGGTGTGTGAAGACATGGTCCTGCCCCTTCTCTCGATGGTCGCTGTACCCACCTTGGGCGCGACCTCGGGACCGTGCAAGGGGTGACGCCCCGAGAAACCCCGTTGTCGAACACCGATGTTCGAGTTAGTATCTCATACATCAGTGTTCGACTTGTGCCCTCAGGAGACGCGCCATGACCTCAGACACCAACGCCGGCGAAGCCGCCGACCAGTCCGCCGACCCGCGCCGATGGCGACTGCTCGGGTTGCTCGGGCTGGCGCAGTTCATGCTGATCCTCGACGTCACCGTGGTCGCGATCGCACTACCGCACATGGGCGCCGACCTCGGGCTGGGGCGTGATGCGCTGACCTGGGTGGTGAGCGCGTACACGCTCGCGTTCGGCGGGTTGATGCTGATCGGCGGCCGGGCTGCCGACCTGTTCGGCCCGAAGCCCGTGGTGCTCGCGGGACTCACGACCTTCACCGTCGCTTCGCTGGCCACCGGCCTCGCCACCAGCGCCGAGCTGGCGATCGGCGGACGGGTCGCCCAGGGGGTCGGGGCGGCGATGCTCTCCCCCGCTGCCCTCTCGATCGTGGTCCGGCTCTTCGACGGAGAGGAGCGCAACCGCGCACTCGGGATCTGGTCGGCGCTGGGCGCTGGAGGGGCGGCGATCGGCGTACTCCTCGGCGGTGCCCTGACCGCGGGTCCGGGTTGGGAGTGGGTCTTCCTGATCAACGTTCCCGTCGGCATCGTTGTGGCGGCGCTCCTGGCCCAGCAGCTCCCGCCGCTGCCGGCCTGGGGAGGCGACGTACGTCTCGACCTCATCGGCGCACTGATCGTCACCGCCTCCACCGGCCTGCTGATCCTCGGCTTCATCGAGGCCGGCGACGAGGGCTGGACCTCGAGCCGCACCGTCGTGCTCGTCGTCGCGGGGATCGTCGGATACGCCGTCCTGGCCGGCTGGCTGCGCCTTACGCGTCATCCCCTCATCGACCCGGCACTGGTCACGCGGCGACCGGTCCTGTCCGGCACCTTCGTACTGTTCGTCGCGACCGGGCTGATGGTGGCGGTGTTCTTCCTCGGGACGTTCTATCTGCAGAGCGCCGCCGGGCACGGGCCGCTCGCGACCGGGCTGCTGTTCCTCCCCGTCGCCGCCGCGACCATGGTCGGCGCGCAGCTGGCCGGCAGGCTGATCGGCCGCCTCGGCGCTCGCGCTCTCGGGATCGCCGGGCTGCTCATCGCCGCGGCCGGGCTCGTCGTACCCGCGATCAGCATGAGCACCCTGTCCACCGTGATCGCGGTCAGCGTCGGCTCCGCCGGCCTCGGCGTCCTCTTCGTGGTCGCGGCCGCGACCGCACTGAGCCAGGTCGAGCCGCATCTCGCGGGCGTCGCCTCCGGCATCCTGAGCACCTTCCACGAGCTCGGCGCCTCGCTCGGCGCCGCGGTGATGTCCGGCGTCGCCGCGGCCAGCCTCGTCGACGGCACCACCGTCGGCTTCGAGAGGGCCTATCTGGTCGCAGCCGTCATCGCAGCGCTCGCCGCTTTCCTCGCCGGGGCGCTGATCCCCGGTCGACCCGCATCCACCGAGACCCATCAGGAGACCGAGTCATGACGAAGACCCACCGCCTCAGACCACGCGCGCTCTCGTTCGCGCTCCACTACCTCCAGATGGTCATCGCGATGGCCGTCGGAATGATGGTGCTCTACCCGCTCTGGCAGCCCGCCGTCGGCAGACAGCCGGAGAGCGCGTGGGTGCATCGCGCCGATGTCGACTCGGGTGGCCTGATGCTGCTCGGTCACGTACTCATGCTGCTCTTCATGCTCGCCGCGATGCTCGCTCGTCCCGGCGAATACTCCGGCAGCCACACCCGCCATGCCCACGCCGCGGCCGACCGGGAACCAGCATGACCACTCACACCGACCCGGACGTCGTCATACGCGAAGCCATCCCGGAGGACGCCGAGACCGTCCTGACGCTCATCGGCGAGATCGCGGCCCACCAGGCTCAGTCCGACTCCGTCACCGTGACCGCCGCGCAGTGGGCCGGCTACCTCGAGCGCCCGGACATCATCGTGCTGCTCGCCGAGATCGACGGGAAACCGGTCGGCTACGTCTCGGCCGTACGCCGCCTGCACCTGTGGTCGGGCAGCGACATCATCGCCCTCGACGACCTCTACGTCCGCCCCGGCCATCGCGACGCCGGCGTTGGGCGGCTGTTGATGACCGAGCTGGCGAGCCGCGCCGACGGGCTCACGATCACCTGGGGCGTACAACCCGACAACGACGCCGCGATCCGGTTCTATCGACGCCTCGGCGCCACGGTCCGCGCAAAGGTGATGTGCGCGTGGCCGGCCGCACGGCAGCCGATACCCTGATGAACAACATCTCGTGGGAGGTTCCGGCCGTGACGACCGTCAAGCGCGCCGACGCACGTAAGAACATCGAGTCGATCATGGACGCGGCCACCGCCTGCCTCGCCCGCGATCCCGACGTCAGCGTCGCCGACATCGCCAAGGCGGCAGGCGTCGGCCGCGTCACGCTCTACGGCCACTTCGAGTCTCGAGCGACCCTGGTGACCCAGGTCGTCGAACGCGCGATCCAGCAGGCCGACGAGGCACTCGGCGGGGTTGACCTCGACGGCGATCCCCGTGCCGCTCTCAGCAGGCTCCTCGAGGCGTCGTGGCGACTCACCCAGCAGTACGGCGCGCTCATCGTCGCCGCCGAGCAGAGCATGCCCCACGAGCAGTTCCAGGCGGTTCACGTCGGGCTGATCGACCGCTGGAAGCCGCTCATGGAGCGCGGTCGCCGCGACGGCAGCTTCCGCGACGACCAGCCGCTCGCGTGGCAGCTGACCCTGCTCCAGAGCGTCCTCCACGCGGCCTCCGGTGCCGTCTACCGGGACGAGATCAAGGCGACCGAAGCCGCCGCCCTGATCGACGGCACCGTCCAAGCCGCCCTCACCCCTCCCGGTGCCGCCCGGACCTAGAGGTCGGTGGGGTGCTCACGATGCTTCCGTGTCGGTCTGCTCGAGGATCACGAATCGGTTCCCGTCGGGGTCATCGAAGGTGAACATCGGCGGTACGCCCGGCCAGAGCAGCAGCTCACCGACACTCACCCCACGGGAGCTGAGCGTCTCGCGTGCGGCGGCCGCGTCGGGCACGTTGAACCGGATCCCCGTCTCGGTGACCTCCCCCGCCTCGCGGTCTCCGGCGACGAGGGCGAGGGAGACGTCGGCGCCGGCCAGCGCGACCTCGACCCAGCGAGTCGGACCGTCGACGTCGAGGCGTACGACGAAGTCCAGGGTGTCGCGGTAGAAGGTGATGGCCTTGTCCTGGTCGGCCGTGGTGATGCCGACGGTGCGGATGCCGGTGATGGTGCTCATGAGGATTCCTCTCGGTTCGG
>JALZDD010000758.1 GCA_030862715.1 Actinomycetota bacterium
CGTACGGAGGTGCCAGCAGCTCCAGCGCCTTCTTGCCGGAGTCGACCCAGGTGACGTCATAGCCCTCACGCTGGAGCGTGCGCACCAGGGGAGCAGCGATGTCCTCTTGGTCTTCTACGACAAGCACGGAGTTCGACATGAAGAGAACAATAGTTACAGCCCCGTAGGGCTTGTGAAGAGATCCCCCCTTTCAGATAAGCGCGTGATCACATCGTTAGGTCCCAGCTGGTCGATACCGAGCGGATCCTCGGCCCCTTCGGAGACCTCATCCCAGGTGACCGGGGCCGCGACCGTCGGGGTCGCTTTGCCTCGCAGGGAGTAGGGACAGATCGTCGTCTTCGATCCCGAGTTCTGCGACCAGTCCAGGAAAACCTTCCCTGACCTGCGACTTTTGGTCATCGTCGCGGTGACCTTGCGCGGGTGGGCCTTCTGCAGGTCCTCGGCGATCTCCTTGGCCAGCGCGGTGGCGACGTCCGGTTCGACGGGCTCCGGCAGGGCGGCGTACAGGTGCACGCCCTTGCTCCCGCTGAGCACCGGGGTCGCGGCGAGGTCACGGGCGGCGAGCGCCTCCCGCACGAGCAGCGCCACCTCGCAGCACTCCTGCAGACCGGCCGGCTCACCGGGGTCGAGGTCGATCACGATCCGGTTCGCACCGGCCGGGGTGCCGTCGGCACCGACCGTCCACTGGTGGACGTGCAGCTCCAGCGCGGAGAGGTTCGCGGCCCAGGTGAGCGCGGCGAGGCTGTCAAGGATCGGAAAGGTGAGTGTTCCCTCCCTGTGGTCAGCGGTTCGGGATCCCGTTGTCGGAACGATGACGGTGCGGACCCAGCTGGGTGTGCCTGCCGGTGCGTTCTTCTCGAAGAACGACATGTCGCCGATGCCGTGCGGCCAGCGGATCCTCGTCACGGCGCGATCCTGGAGCTGCGGCAGGAGCGCCGGCGCCACCTGGGCGTAGTAGTTGAGCACCTCGCCCTTCGTCATGCCCGTGCGGGGATAGAGCACCTTGCTGAGGCTGGTCAGGGTCAGAACCCTGCCGTCGACCTCGACGCGTACCTCTTCTCGTTCGACCATCACAGATCCTCCGGTGAGACGTCGTCCCTGATCCCGATGAAGCTCGGCTGCCGCAGCCGGCCCTTGTAGCTCGCCGCCGCGACGGCGGTGCCGTGGGTCTCCACCTCGACGACGAGGAGCGGCTCGACCCAGTGGGTGCCGCGGGCGTCCAGCGACGGCACTCCCCCGTCGGGGTCCACGTCGGGCCCGGCGAAGGGGTTCCGGCCGGTCTCGCGGAGCAGTTCCCCGAGCCACTGGGCCCGCTTGCCGGTGATGCCGCTGCCGACCCGCCCGCGGTAGATCAGCCCGTCGGGCGTCGGCTGCCCGACGAGCAGGGCGCCGAGACGCTCGGTGCCGCCCTCGGTGCCCACCTCTGGTCGCCACCCGCCGACCACGAGCGAGGCCCGGTAGCGGTGGGCAAGCTTGATCCAGTCCTTGCTCCGCTCCCCCGGCCGGTAGCGGCTGCGGCGCCGCTTGGACACGATCCCCTCCAGGCCCTGCGCCCGCGTCACCTCGTGGATCATCCGGCCGTCCTCGTAGGTCGCCGGCACCTGCCAGGAACCCAGGTCGCCGTCGGCATGGACGGCCTCGAGGATCTTGCGTCGCTCGGCCCAGGTCTCCTCGATGAGCAGCCGCCCGTCAAGACGGAGAAGATCGAAGACCATGTACGTCGCGGGAATCCGCTCCGCGAACCGCGCTGCCTTGCGGGCATCGCGGAGGTGCATCCGGTCCATCAGCACCCGGAAGTCGGGCAGCCCGGCCTCGTTGAGTGCGATCACCTCGCCGTCCACGAGCACATCCCGCGCCGGGCCGGTCGCGATCTCGGGCCACGCAGGGGTCGCGTCGTTGTCGTTGCGCGTGGTCAGCCGGGTCTGCGTACGTCCTTCCGGGCTGTCGCCGAGGAGCCGGATCCCGTCCCACTTGACCTCATGGACCCACTCCTCCCCCGGCGGAACGTGGGCGCCAGGGGTGGCGAGCATGGGACGCATGCGTCCATCTTGCCTCTACGGAGTCGTCGCGCCGGGCAGATCTGGGCCAATCCTCACGGCCAGTCAACGTCGACACGGCATGCCTTCGGGCTACCTTCTCTGGTTCCGCCCCGGGCTTACAGGCTTGCCCGGGGGGCCGTCTTTGAGGCGCTACTCCAGATCGGGTACCTCGGCCGGTGGTCGGCTGCCGAGCTTGACCAGGCAGGCCTAGCGTCTGGGTCGCGGGTCAGCGACCCGGGCCCTCTTCGTTGAGTTGGCGGAGGAAGTCTGATCTCGCTTCGCACTCAACCGAGGAGAGAGGGCCCACACCCATGACCATCTACCTACGTGTGCTGTTCGTCCTTGCCGCGCTGATCGCCGCCGCCGTCGCCGCCTACATCGGGCTCATGCCCCTCGACGCACCATCGTGCGGGACCGGGCTGCGGCGCGAGGACATGTGCTTCTGGACCACTCCCGAGGAGCGCCGACCGGGGGCACTCGCGTGGCTCGCAGGCTCGATCGGCCTGGTCTTGGTGGCGTTTCTCATCGGCCGCTACCGCTGGACCGGCCGCGACTTGTGACCAATGGCGCCGCCCCCGCCGCCGAGTCCGGAGCAGTCTGCGATTTCCACACATGTGCGCGGAAGTGGCGGCGCGTTCCCGGCTCGACGACGTCAGAAACACACATTTGCACGGATGTTGCCACCGCTGATCGGGTGCATTGCTTTCGCTCGCCCGTGTGACTCGTGGGGTTAAGGGGTACCGAGAAAGCGGAATCCGGCAGATACTGGGCAAGTTGTTGCCGTTGCGGAGGGGAGCCACCATGCGTGCGATCTGGAAGGGCGCGGTCTCGTTCGGGCTGGTCAGCGTGCCCGTGAAGCTCTATTCGGCGACGGAGTCCCACGACGTCTCCTTCCGTCAGGTCCACCAGGCCGACGGTGGCCGGATCCGCTATCAGCGGATCTGTTCGATCGACGGCGAGGAGGTGCCCTACTCCGAGATCGCGAAGGGCTATGAGACCGAGGACGGCGAGATGGTCGTGCTCACCGACGACGACTTCGCCAACC
>JALZDD010000993.1 GCA_030862715.1 Actinomycetota bacterium
GGGTCGGCGACCGCGGCCGGATCCGGGTCCACGGCATCGATCCGTGGACGGACCGCGCCGCCGTGACGGAGGTGCTCGGCGTACAGCTCCAGGAGGCGAAGCTGCAGCAGAAGATCACCGTCCAGGAGGCGCTGAAGCTGTGGAGCGCCTTCTACCCCGACCCGGAGCCGTGGGCGCCGCTGGCCGAGCGGCTCGGCCTCGGTGGCCACCTGCGCCAGCGGTTCGAGAACCTCTCCGGCGGTCAGCAGCAGCGGCTCTCGATCGCCCTGGCGCTGATCGGCCGGCCGCGGGTCGTAGTGCTCGACGAGCTGACCACCGGCCTGGACCCGCGGGCCCGTCGTGAGGTGTGGGACCTGGTGCGGGACGTACGCGACCGGGGTGTGACCGTCCTGCTGGTCACCCACTCGATGGAGGAGGCGCAGACCCTCTGCGACCGGATCGCCATCGTCGACGCCGGCCGGATCCGGGCGCTGGACACCCCGGCGGGGCTCATCGACTCCGCCTCCGCCGCCACGATCACCACCTTCGAGACCTCGGTCGCCATCGACCTGGCCTCCCTGCGCGATCTCGACGGCGTCACCGCTGCGCGCAGCGAGAACGGCACGGTCACCGTCGAGGGCGCCGAAGGGGTCGCGCTCGCGGTGGTCGAGGTGCTGCGTACGCAGGGCGTGGCTCCGCAGCGGCTCCGGGTCGCCGCGGGCAGCCTCGACGCCGCCTACCTCGACCTCACCGACACCTCGCCCGACACCGACGCCATGGAGGCGATCTCATGACCAGCTCGACCGTCGCCGTGATCCGTACGGAGTCCCGGCTCTTTGCCCGCGATCGGCTCGCGCTCTTCTGGATCCTCATGTTCCCGAGCCTGCTGCTCATGGTGCTCGGGGCCATCCCGGCGTTCCGTGAGCCCGATCCCGACTACGGAGGCCGGACGATGATCGACGTCTATGTGCCTGTTGTCGTGCTGCTCTCGATGATCATGGCCTCGATCATGACGATGCCGCCGACGCTGACCAGCTACCGCGAGAGCGGGGTCCTGCGGCGACTCGGGACCACCCCCGCCCTCCCCGCCTCGATCCTGCTCGGCCAGGTGCTGGTGCATGCCGTCGCGGTCGCCGCGTCCGCGGTCATCGCGGTCGCCCTCGGCCGGGTGGTCTTCGGAGCCCCGCTTCCGGAGTCCCCGGTGGGCTACCTGGTCGCCTATGTCCTGGCGTTGGCCGTCTCGCTCGGGATCGGCGCCGCGATCACCGCGGTCTCGCCCAACGCGAAGACCGGGCAGGTCGTGGGGATGGTGGTCTTCTTCCCCTCGATGTTCACCGCGGGTGTCTACATCCCGATCGAGTATTTCAGCGGCACCGCGCGCGACATCCTCTCGTTCACGCCATACGGCGCCGCCTCGAACGCGCTCAACGACGCCGCGGGCGGCGCGTTCCCCGCGCTCGTGGATCTGGCGGTCATGGGCGGCTGGGCGGTGGTGCTCTACGTGATTGCCGTGCGCGCCTTCCGCTGGGAATGAGAAGGTCCTCCACATGACCTCGGCCGTCGAGCACGAGCAGCTCTGGGAGCGAAACCTCAAGGCGCTGCCGTTCGTGCTGCTCGCGCTCGCCACGGTGATCAGCGTCGCGACCGTCCCGGAGATGGGCCCGCACACACTCGGCATGCAGGTGACGCTCGGCGTGCTGGTGGCGGCGACCGCGGTGTGGATCTGGCGGTGGATGTATGTCTACGGCCGCCCACATCCGGTCGGCTACGTCGGTCGCACCCTGCTGGCCGCCGCCCTCACCGTCGTCCATCCGCTCTTCTGCATCTTCGCCTGGGTCGGGTTCCTGGACGCCTTCGAGTCCTTCCGCGGCCGCTGGAGATGGGTGGCGATGGCGGCCACCGCGCTGATCATGGCCACCGGCCAGACCGGCGGACCGCCGCCGTATGACAGCCCGTGGCAGAGCGCGGCGCTGCCCGTGCTCTTCGTCATCAACTTCGGGCTCGCCACCCTGATGGCCCGCTACAGCATGCACCTCGACGCCGTCAGCCAGGAGCGGGCGGACACGATCGTCCGGCTGGAGCGTGCCCTCGCCGAGAACGCGCGACTCCAGGAGCAGCTCGTCGCGCAGTCACGCCAGACCGGCGTACGCGACGAGCGCGAGCGCCTCGCCCGCGAGATCCACGACACCATCGCCCAGTCGCTGGCCGGCGTCGTGGCCCAGCTCCAGGCCGCAGAGGGCTCCGCGGACGCCCAGGACGTACGCCGCCGAGTGGCCCGGGCCACCGAGCTGGCGCGCACCGCGCTGGTCGAGGCCCGGCGGTCCGTGCAGGACCTCACCCCCGCCGAGCTGGCCGACGCCGGCCTGGCCGATGCCCTGTCGAGGCTGGTCACGAGCTGGCGCGACGACCACGGTGTCGAGGCCTCCTTCGTCGTCGTCGGTGATGCCACCGCGCTGCACTCCGAGGTCGAGGCGACGCTGCTGCGGATCGCACAGGAGGCCCTCGCCAACGTCGCCAAGCACGCCGCCGCGTCCCGGGTCGGCGTGACACTCACCTTCGACGAGGCCGATGTCATCCTCGACGTACGCGACGACGGCGCCGGCTTCGACCCCGCCGCTCCGCGCCGCTCGTCCTCGTTCGGGCTCGGGGTGATGCGCGAGCGGGCCCAGCGCCTGGCCGGCACCTTCACCCTCGAGTCCGCCCCCGACGCCGGCACCGCCGTCTCCGCCAGCATCCCCGCACTTCCCCGAGGACCCGCATGACTCAGATCAGGATCGTGGTCGCCGACGACCACCCCGTCGTACGCGACGGGGTGGTCGGGGTGCTCCGCGCGCAAGGCTTCGAGGTCGTCGGCCAGGCGGGAGACGGGGCGCAGGCCCTCGCTCTCGTCGAGGAACTCGAGCCGGACGTGCTCGTCCTCGATCTGCGGATGCCCGGCACCGGCGGGGTCGACGTGATCGAGCAGCTCCGAGCGCGAGAGTCACGGGTTGGCGTACTGGTCCTGACGACGTTCGACACCGACTCCGACGTGGTCGCCGCGATCGAGGCGGGCGCGACCGGCTACCTGCTCAAGGACGCGCCGACGCCGGACCTCGTCGAGGCCGTCCGCGCGACCGCGGCCGGCGAGACCGTCCTCTCCCCCGCGGTCGCGACCCGGCTCGCCTCCCGGCTGCGCTCACCCGGTCCGACGGCCCAGCTGAGCCCCCGCGAGCGCGAGGTGCTCACCCTCGTCGCCCTCGGAACGACCAACCGCGCCATCGCGGCGTCGCTCTTCGTCAGCGAGGCGACGGTCAAGACCCACCTGGGTCACATCTTCGACAAGCTCGGGGTCACAGACAGAGCAGCCGCGGTCGCACGAGCGTACGAC
>JALZDD010000995.1 GCA_030862715.1 Actinomycetota bacterium
AGCCAGGAGAGGTCGCCGGCGTGGGTGTTCGTGGCCAGCACCGACGGGCGTCCCTCGCCGTAGCGCACCACGGAGATCGAGGCGGGGTCGACGTGCAGCCGCTGGAAGAGGTCCAGGTGCATGCCGAGCGCGTCGGCCAGGACCGACTTGATCAGGTCGCCGTGGCTCACACACAGCCAGACCGCCTCGTCGCCGTGGGCCGCCGTGACGGCGGCGTCGTGGCGGCGTACGGCCTCCACCGCTCGCGCCTGCATCGCGGCCATCGACTCACCGCCCGGGAAGGTGACCGCGGAGGGCTGGTTCTGGACGGTCTTCCACAGCTTGCGGCGTGCCAGCGTCGAGATCTTCTCGCCCTGCCAGTCGCCGTAGTCGCACTCGGAGACGCCGTCCTCGACGACGACGGTGGGCTGCTCGGCGCGACCCTCGAGCATCACCGACAGAGTCTGCTGGCAGCGCTCCATCGGGCTGGTCACCGCCAGCGCCAGCGGGACCGACGCGATCCGCTCCGCCGCTCTGCTCGCCTGCTCCACGCCGCGCTCGTCCAGCCTCACCCCGGAAAGCCGGCCGGCCAGGGTGCCGGATGCGTTCGCCGTCGTACGGCCGTGTCTCACCAGGATCATCGTCGCCACGACTGGCGACCCTATCCATCCCGGTGAAGCCGGCCCACAATGCCGCGCAGCATGCCCTAACCTGACAACGTGATCGTCGACAGCGCTCTCTACCGCGCCGGCGCGCGCGACCGGATCGACTGCGCGCCTCACGACTACGCCACGCTCCGCAGCGGTGTGAAGGACGAGGGCGACTTCGTCTGGCTCGGGCTCTACCAGCCCAGCCAGTACGAGCTCGAGGAGGTGGCCGAGGCCTTCGGGCTGCATCCGCTCGCCGTCGAGGACGCGCTGACCGCCCACCAGCGGCCCAAGCTGGAGCGCTACGAGGGCGGGATGTTCCTGGTCGTCAAGACGCTCTGGTACGTCGACTCCGAGGACGCCGTCGAGACCGGCGAGGTCGCCTTCTTCATCGGCCCCGACTACGTCATCACGGTGCGCCACGGTCGCGGATCGCGGCTCGCGCCGGCCCGTGAGCTGCTGGAGACCAGCGACGAGCAGCTCCTCAACGAGGGTCCCTACTCCGCGGTCCACGCGGTGGTCGACTACATCGTGGACGGCTACGTGGACGTCGCCAACGAGCTCACCAAGGACGTCGACGAGGTCGAGACCTCCGTCTTCTCCGACGAGCGCACCCACGACTCGGCCCGGATCTACCGGCTCCGCCGGGAGATCGCGGAGGTACGCCGCGCGGTGATGCCGCTGCGCGAGCCCGTGCGCCGCTTCGCCAACGGAGAGGGCGGGATCGACCCCGACCTGCGCCCGTACTTCCGCGACGTCCTCGACCATCTCGCCTCCATCGTGGAGTCGATCGAGAACCTCGAGACGTTGCTGTCCTCTGCCTTCGAGGCCCATCTGGCGCAGATCTCGCTGCAGCAGAACGACGACATGCGCAAGATCTCGGCGGGCGCGGCGATGATCGTGGTGCCGACCCTCATCGCCGGGATCTACGGGATGAACTTCACCTACATGCCCGAGCTCGACTGGAGGTTCGGCTACCCGTTCGCGCTGCTGCTGATGGCTGGCGTGATCACCGGGATGTGGATCTTCTTCCGCAGGTCCGGCTGGTTCTAGTCGAGCTGCTCGACCGGGCGGGCCTCGAGGTGCTCCCGGTCGCACCACAGGGAGAGGTCGTCGGCGAGCTCAGACTCGGCCTCGCCGCCCTGCGAGTCGAGCTGCTCGCCCTGGTTCCACTCGGTGAGCATCGCGGCGTCGTCGTAGCTGGCCGGCATCCGCGGACCCTGGTAGCGGACCGCGACGACCTCCTTCTCGCGCACCGAGATCATCCAGGCCCAACCCGCGTCGCCGCCCTCGGCCGGCTGCCAGGCGAAGACAAGCGGGCCACGTTCGCCCTTCGTGGTGACACAGTGCTTGCGCAGCGCCGGCGCCGAGCAGGGCTCGCGGGTCATCCAGGCGGGCGGGGACGGCGCGGCGAGGACGTCGATGTCGGCCTCTGGCATTCCGGTGAAGTCGGGTGAGGAGCGCTGCAGCAGCCGTCCTCCGATGGCATCGGGGCCGAACTCCTCGCGCAGCGGGGACCGGATGACGCCCTGGTAGTAGCCGTGGCCGCCCCGGCCGCCGACATAGGCCTGGGCGATGCCGTGGTCGGTGTTGCGCACCAGTTCGTACGCCGCGGGGTCGGGCTCGCCGCCCTCCCAGTCGTCGAGCTCCTCACCGAGGGCGAGGGTCGAGGAGGTCGCCTGGTAGCGGAGCCGTGGGTCTTCGACGACGGCGACGAGCTTGTCGGCACTGATCGGCATCTCGAGCTTGCGGGGGTCGCCGGTGATGGTGGGGCCGGAGTAGCCGATCGAGGCGGTCTCGCCGCCTTCGCGCAGCAGCACGATGCCGACGACGCCGGGGTCCTCCTCGGGCTCCTCATCGGTCCAGCGCAGCTGCATCTCGGCGTTCTTCACGTCGGTCGGCAGGTCGACGCAGTGCTGCCCGAGCTCGCTGCGGCAGGCCTCACCCTCCTCGGGCGGCTGAGCCGAGACGGCGACGCTCACCAGGTCGCCGTCGTACTCCCCGTCGGCGCCGTAGCGAAGGTCGACCGAGACCTGCTCGGGCGGCGTGGACTCGTCGGTGTAGGACGCCGCCCGGCTGGAGGTGTCGGTCGGCAGGTGCTCGAGCGCGACCGCTGCGACGGCGCGGTGGGTGATCCTGCCCGGATCGCCGCCGGCATCGACGGCCTCGCTGGAGCACCCCGAGACGATCCCGGCCAGGAGCCCGACGACACCGACCACGGCGAGAGGCCTCCCGGCCTCGGCAGTGCGCATCAGTGCAGGAACGTGAACAGTGGCGAGTCGGGCTCGATCCGCTCGATGACCAGGTCGCTGGCACCCATCCGCTCGAGCAGCCCGTCGAGGCCGTCGGCGGAGTCGAGGTCGATGCCGATCAGCGCGGGACCGTGCTCGCGGTTGGACTTCTTGACGTACTCGAAGACGACGATGTCCTCGCCGTCGGCCA
>JALZDD010001017.1 GCA_030862715.1 Actinomycetota bacterium
AGTGTCGTCCTTGCCGGTCGGGAGGAGGTCGGAGTACCGGAACTCAACGTCAGCCACGGAAGGGAATCGTACGCCGCCGGGGATGTCACAGATCGCGCGCGTCCGGAGTCTAGATGTCGAGAGCCCCGGAGATCGGGGCCCGGAACAGGAGGAGAAATGACCGCCACCCGTATCGCGCCGCAGAGGTCACCGGCTTCAAGGGGATGCTGATCAAGCCGCTCGCACAGCGCGAAGGTCAGTCGTCCATGATGGGGTGAACCCCTTGCGTTGGGTGCCCACGACTCCGTTACAGTGATCGGGACCCAACCACACGGGAGTCCGCGGCAGCGGGCTGAGAGGGAGCTGAAGCCGCTCCGACCGTCGTACCTGATCCGGATAATGCCGGCGAAGGAAGTGAACCGACGTGTTGAATGCTCTCCCGAGGCTCTTCTGCCTCGTTTCCACGACCGACGACCTGACGCTCCTGCCTGCGTTCGCCGCAGCAGGAGTCGACGGCTTTCAAGTACGCGACAAGACCGCGACCACACGTGAGCTGGTCGTGCTCACCGCGTCCGTGATCGAGCTCGTCGCGGCGTACGACGCCTGCGTGGTCGTCGACGATCGGCTCGATGTCGCGCTCGCGGCCGGTGCGCACGGCGTCCACCTCGGTGTCTCCGACCTCCCGCTGGCCGACGCCCGGCGGATCGCCGACGCGGTCGCTCCGGGACTGATCATCGGCGCGACCTGCCGGGACCGTGCCGCGGTCGAGGCGGCTGCCGCCGCGGGCGCGGACTACGCCGGCTTCGGGCCGATCTTCGCGACCACCTCCAAGGCCGGGCTTCCCGACCCGTTGGGGGTATCCGCGGTCTCCGACGCTGCCGGTGTCCTCCCGCTGATCGCGATCGGCGGGATCTCGATGGCTTCCGCCAGGGCCGTACGCGCCGCCGGCGCCCACGGGGTCGCCGTGATCGGCGGACTCTGGCGACAACCCGACCCACGCCAAGCTGCGAAGGAGCTCGTGGAAGCCGTCGGCTGATGCGCGTGCGGATCCTCGGTGCCGGGATCGTCGGGCTCTCCGTGGCCGACGAGCTGATCCGTCGTGGGCACGAGGTCACGGTGGTCGACCCGGCGCCGGGCTCGGGGGCGTCGTACGCCGCGGCCGGCATGCTCAGTCCGGCCGGCGAGGCCTGGTACGGCGAGGAGGAGCTGACCCGGCTCTGCCTGTCGTCCCTGGCGCTCTGGCCCGACTTCGCCGCCCGGCTCGGGGTGCCCGTGCACACCCGCGGGACCCTGCTGGTCGGCCTCGACGCCGGGGACGTCCAGCAGGTCGAGCGGCAGCTCGCGGTGCTCGATCTCGCCGGGGTCTCCTACGAGAGACTCCTACGCCGCGAGCTGCTCGCCCGCGAACCCGGACTCGGCCGCGTCGCCGGTGGCGCCTGCCTCGCCGAGGACCACTCGGTCGACCCGCGTGCGGTCGTCGCGGCTCTGCTCGCCCGGGTCGGGGACCGTGTCGAGACCAACACAGTCGCTGACGTCACCGTCATCGCAACGGGGGCGAACCTGCCCGCTCCGTACTCCTCCCTCATCCGCCCGGTGCGCGGGGACGTGGTGCGCGTGCGGACGCAGGAGCCGGTGGAGCGGACGGTGCGGGCCTGGGCACACGGCGAGCAGATCTACGTGGTGCCGCGGATCGACAGCGGCGAGGTCGTCATCGGCGCCACGACGGAGGAGCGTGACGGTCCGCTGCTGCCGACCGTCGAGGGCGTGTGGCGGCTGCTCGACTCCGCCCGCCGGGTCGTGCCGGCGCTCGACCGCGCGAGCGTGGTGGAGGTGACCTCGCGGGACCGGCCGGGCACCGCCGACAACCTCCCGCTGGTCGGCCCGACCCACGAGCCGGGCGTCGTGCTCGCCGCAGGCGCCTACCGCAACGGGGTCCTGCTGGCGCCGCTCATCGCGCAGTTGGTGGCCGATCACATCGAGACAGGATCAGTGGAGCCCGCGGTCGATCCGCGCCGGTTCCGGATGAAGGAGGACGGATGAAGATCACCGTGAACAGCGAGCCGACGGAGGTCAGCGGCACCGTTGCCGACCTGCTCGAGGCACGTACCGGCGACCGGCGGCCGAGCGGCATCGCCGTCGCCGTGGACGAGGAGATCGTGCCGCGCGACGAATGGCCGCGCTGGCAGCTCCAGGACGGCCACGTCGTCGAGATCGTGACGGCGGTGCAG
>JALZDD010000007.1 GCA_030862715.1 Actinomycetota bacterium
CTCTCCAGCCTCGTCTCCCGCCGCCGCTCCCTGTCGAGCTGACGCTTCAGTCGGTGCGGGCCGGCGGGAGGTCGGCCAACGAGGCGTCGGGATGTGCCCGGACCGCGTCGAGAAGCTCCAGCCAGCCTCGCCCGACCTCGTCGAGCCTGTCCTCGGAGACCAGCCGGAAGGCTGCGGCGCGCAGCACGTCGACGCCCACCTCGGGCGTACGTCCGGTGGTGCGCAGCGCCGTCAGCACCTCCTCGACCACCTCGGCGGGCGCGGCGGGATCGCCCGCCAGCGCCCACTCCACCTCGACCTCGGTGGCGACGCCGTCTTCGCTCACGCGGCCACCCCCGTAGCGCAGGCGCCAGAATACGAAGGCGGCCGCGTGATGTATTCGATGGTCGCTCGCGGGCGCTCGCTCACAGTTTGATCCAGTAGCGCCGGGTGAGCCCGTAGCCGTACGCAGCAGCGTCGATGACGTCCTGGAGCTCGCCGCCCTGGGACTCGATGGTGCGCGCCGAGGCACCGTTGTCCTCGTCGCAGGTGATCAGGACGCGCTCGAGGCCCAGCGCCCGGGCCTCGTCGAGGACCAGGCCCAGCGCTCGCCGGGCGTGCCCCTCGCGACGGGACGAGGGTCGCACCGAGTAGCCGATGTGCCCGCCGACATTCTCCAGGAACTCGTTGAGCTCGTGCCGCAGCTGGATGAACCCGACGACCTCGCCGTCGTCGGTGATCCAGAAGGCCGAGGCGTGCACCCGCCCGGCAGCCGGCGGCACCGAGACGTCTCGGTCCCGCGCGGTCTTCGAGACCAGCCGCTCACACGCCTCCCGGCTCACGTCGGAGGCCTCCTCGTCGGGGATGGACGCGCCGTCCAGGTGCGCCCCGTCGAACTCGACGACGGTGGCCGCCCAGGAGTCGTAGAGATCGAGCGAGGGAAGGGCAAGAGCTGTCATGTCGCAAGCAGACCAGCCGACTGCCCACCGGGACAAACCGTTAACACCTGACGACCGGGTATCAGCCGTCGATCACGACGGTCCCCTTCGCACGCGAGACGCACAGGATCATGTGACCGTCGCGCTCGTAGTCGGCCAGCGCGTGGTCGCGGTGCTCGACCTCGCCCTCCAGGACCCGCACCCGGCAGGTGCCGCAGAATCCCTGCTGACAGGAGTACGCCTGGGTCGGCCGCACCCGGCGTACGGCGGTCAGCGCCGACTCCTCGGCGCCGACCTGCACCTCGACGTCGGAGTCCTCGAGGCGCACCCGGAACGGGCGGCCGCCGAGCACCGGCGGCGGCGAGAACCGCTCGTAGTGCAGGGTGTCGATCTGCGGGTCGGGGATCTGCGCGCGGATCGCGTCGATCATCGGCATCGGCCCGCAGCAGTAGAGCGCGGCGCCCTCGGGCGCCAGCGAGATGATCTTCGCCGCGTCGGGGACGCCCATCTCGTCGTCAGGCCACAGCTGGATCTCGTGATCGCCGACGATCTCGCGGATCTCCGCGAGGAACGGCATCGTCTCGCGCGAGCGGCCGGTGTAGACGAACTCGTACGGCACGCCCCGACGCACCACGTCGCGCAGCATCGGCAGGATCGGGGTGATCCCGATGCCACCGGCGACGAAGAGATAGCCGGCGGGCGAGTCGACGAACGGGAAGGCGTTGCGCGGCCCCTTCAGGACGAGCCGGTCGCCGACGGAGAGGAAGTGAGCCTCGACGGAGCCACCGCCGCCGCCCGCGGTCGGCTCGATCCGGCGCACACTGATCCGGTAGGCGGAGAGGTCGTCGGGGTCGGAGTTGAGGGAGTACTGCCGCAGCCGACCGCTGGGCAGCACCACGTCGACATGCGCACCCGGGTCCCAGGCCGGCAGTTCGCTGCCATCCTCGCGCTCGAACCAGATCGCCCTGACGTCGAGGCCCTCCTCGTCGATCCGGCTGACGCGTACGTGCAGGTCGCGGTCGATCCGGCCGAGCGGCTTGCGCCGCCGCCAGGAACGGTAGGCGGCCTTGGTCCAGTAGCCCCCGACGATCGCCTCGAAGCCCCGGTAGAGCCGCGAGTCAGGGATGTCCGGAACGGCGTAGTGCGCGGGCTTGGTCACTTGGCCTCCGCGATGGCGTCGGCCCGCAGCGCCGCCGGCGACTTGGCCAGGTAGCTCACCGCCTGGGCGGTCGAGCCCTCCTTGGACGGGTCGTAGTTGGGCAGGAAGAACTTCCAGGTCGCCCACCCGATGCGTACGACACCGGGCACCAACCCGCGACGCTCGGCGTCGATCAGCTTGAGCAGCCCTGCCTTCGGCCGCTTGGCCGGATCGGGCTGTTCAGGATCGAGCGGGGTGGGGTCGTTGTCCATCAGATAGCCGGCGCCTCGCCACCACAGGACGAGCAGCGCGGTACCGCCGAGCAGATAGGAGCGGACGCGACGCAGGTAGCGCCCGTCGACGTGCTGGAAGACGTCGTAGGCCACGTTGCGGTGCTCGACCTCCTCGGCGCCGTGCCAGCGCAGCAGGTCGAGCATCGTCTCGTCGGCACCGGCCTCGTCGAGCGCGG
>JALZDD010000009.1 GCA_030862715.1 Actinomycetota bacterium
CTCTCCAGCCTCGTCTCCCGCCGCCGCTCCCTGTCGAGCTGACGCTTCAGTCGGTGCGGGCCGGCGGGAGGTCGGCCAACGAGGCGTCGGGATGTGCCCGGACCGCGTCGAGAAGCTCCAGCCAGCCCCGCCCGACCTCGTCGAGCCTGTCCTCGGAGACCAGCCGGAACGCAGCGGCCCGCAGCACGTCGACACCCACCTCAGGCGTACGTCCGGTGGCGCGCAGCGCCGTCAGCACCTCCTCGACCAGCTCGGCGGGCGCGGCGGGATCGCCGGCCAGCGCCCACTCCACCTCGCCCTCAGTGGCGACGCCGTCCTCGCTCACGCGGCCGCCTCCGTAGCGCACGCGCCAGAATACGAAGCCGGCCGCGTGATGTACTCGATGGTCGCTCGCTGGCGCTCGCTCACAGTTTGATCCAGTAACGCCGGGTGAGCCCGTAGCCGTACGCAGCAGCGTCGATGACGTCCTGGAGCTCGCCGCCCTGGGACTCGATGGTTCGCGCCGAGGCACCGTTGTCCTCGTCGCAGGTGATCAGGATGTGCTCGAGGCCCAGCGCCCGGGCCTCGTCGAGGACCAGGCCCAGCGCCCGTCGGGCGTGCCCCTGGCGACGGGACGAGGGTCGCACCGAGTAGCCGATGTGCCCGCCGACGTTCTCCAAGAACTCGTTGAGCTCGTGCCGCAGCTGGATGAACCCGACGACCTCGCCGTCGTCGGTGATCCAGAAGGCCGAGGCGTGCACCCGCCCGGCAGCCGGCGGCACCGAGACGTCCCGGTCGCGCGCGGTCCTCGCGACCACCCGCTCGCATGCCTCCCGGCTCACGTCGGAGGCCTCCTCGTCGGGGATCGAGGCGCCGTCCAGGTGCGCCCCGTCGAACTCGACGACGGTGGCCGCCCAGGAGTCGTAGAGATCGAGCGAGGGGGAGGCAAGTGCTGTCATGGCGCAAGCAGACCAGCCGACGGCCCGCCGGGACAAACCGTTAACTCCGGACGACCGGGCATCAGCCGTCGATGACCACGGTCCCCTTCGCTCGCGAGACGCACAGGATCATGTGACCGTCGCGCTCGTAGTCGGCCAGCGCGTGGTCGCGGTGCTCGACCTCGCCCTCCAAGACCCGCACTCGGCAGGTGCCACAGAAGCCCTGCTGGCAAGAGTACGCCTGGGTCGGCCGCGCCCGGCGGACGGCGGTCAGCGCCGACTCCTCGGCGCCGACCTGCACCTCGACGTCGGAGTCCTCGAGGCGTACCCGGAAGGGGCGACCGCCGAGCACCGGCGGCGGCGAGAACCGCTCGTAGTGCAGCGTGTCGATCTGCGGGTCGGGGATCTGCGCGCGGATCGCGTCGATCATCGGCATCGGCCCGCAGCAGTAGAGCGCGGCGCCATCGGGCGCCAGCGAGATGATCTTCGCCGCGTCAGGTCTCTGCCCTGTCTCCGGGGCCATCTCGTCGTCAGGCCACAGGTGGATCTCGTGGTCGCCGACGATCTCTCGGATCTCCGCGAGGAACGGCATCGTCTCGCGCGAGCGGCCGGTGTAGACGAACTCGTACGGCACGCCTCGCCGCACCACGTCGCGCAGCATCGGCAGGATCGGGGTGATCCCGATGCCACCGGCGACGAAGAGGTAGCCGGCGGGCGAGTCGACGAACGGGAAGGCGTTGCGCGGCCCCTTCAGTACGAGCCGGTCACCGACCGAGAGGTGGTGAGCCTCCACGGACCCGAGACCCCCACCGGCCGACGGATCGATCCGGCGCACACTGATCCGGTAGGCGGAGAGGTCGTCGGGGTCGGAGTTGAGCGAGTACTGCCGCAACCGGCCGCTGGGCAGCACCACGTCTACGTGCGCGCCCGGGTCCCAGCCTGGCAGTTTGCTGCCGTCCTCGCGCTCGAACCAGATCGCCCTGACGTCGAGGCCCTCCTCGTCGATCCGGCTGACGCGTACGTGCAGGTCGCGGTCGATCCGGCCGAGCGGCTTGCGGCGCCGCCAGGAACGGTAGGCGGCCTTGGTCCAGTAGCCTCCGACGATCGCCTCGAAGCCTCGGTAGAGCCGCGAGTCGGGGATGTCCGGAACGGTGTAGTGCGCCGGCTTGCTCACGCGCCCACCTCCGTAGCGCAAGCGCCAGAGTACGGACGCGGTCGCGTGATGTCTTGTTGGTTCGCTCGCTGACGCTCGCTCACTGAGCCTCCGCGATTGCGTCGGCCCGCAGTGCCGCCGGTGACTTGGCCAGGTAGCTCACCGCCTGGGCGGTCGAGCCCTCCTGGGACGGGTCGTAGCTGGGCAGGAAGAACTTCCACGTCGCCCACCCGATGCGTACGACACCGGGCACCAGCCCCCGACGCTCGGCGTCGATCAGCTTGAGCAGCCCTGCCTTCGGTCGTTTGGCCGGATCAGGCTCGGTGGGGTCGTTGTTCATCAGGTAGCCGGCGCCTCGCCACCACAGGACGAGCAGCGCGGTGCCGCCGAGCAGATAGGAGCGGACCCGGCGCAGGTAGCGCCCGTCGACGTGCTGGAAGACGTCGTAGGCCACGTTGCGGTGCTCGACCTCCTCGGCGCCGTGCCAGCGCAGCAGGTCGAGCATCGTCTCGTCGGCACCGGCCTCGTCGAGCGCGG
>JALZDD010000010.1 GCA_030862715.1 Actinomycetota bacterium
AGCACGTGCGTGGCCAGGATGAGCCGGATGAGGTCCTCGGCACGCTCCGCGTAGCGGCCCGACCAGTACATGTCCTCGAGCGCGCGCGGGACGAGCACCGTGACCGAGCGGGAATGGGTCATCGGGAGTACGTCGGCCAGACCCTGGTCTGCGTCCTGCGGCGACTCCTTGAGCACCCAGACGTCCTTGCTGCACGGCGGCAGCCCGGTCTCGTCGGCCCGGATCGAGGCCAGGCCACCGACCAGCGGGCGGTAGGCCGAGCCGTAGCGGAGCGAGAACGTACGCAGCGTCAGCGGCCGGGCGACCGCGCCGTGCCCTTCCGCCCAGGTCGGGGCCTGGGAGAGCGTGATCCTCTCCTGCCCGACGTGGCGGTAGGGATCGGCGGCGATCCGGGCGGCCAGCTCCTCGGGCGTTCCGTTGACGATCGTCCCTTCCAACGTCCGCACGACCAGGTCGTCCGCGGCCAGGCGCCGCTCGACCTCTTCGCGCTGGGCCGGGTCGCCACACCACCAGGTGCCGAGCGACGCCAGCCGCAACGGCTCGCCGAGCAGCGCCTCGCAGGCGGCGGGGAGATAGGGAACCAACCCGGGGTTCTCGAGTACGCCGGCCCCGAACCCGTTGACCACGCGCACGTTGCCGCGGCGTACGGCCTCGATCAGGCCGGCCACGCCGAGCTGGCTGTCGCCGCGGAGCTCCAGGGGGTCGGACCAGGTCGCGTCGACGCGACGCAGGATGACGTCGACCCGCTCCAGCCGGTCGCCGTGGCCGCGCATGAGGACCTCGCCGTTGCGTACGGTCAGGTCGGCGCCCTGGACCAGCGGGAATCCCAGCGTCGAGGCGAGAAAGGCTTGGTCATAGGCGGTCTCGGAGTGGGTTCCCGGAGACAGGACGACGACCCGCGGGTCCGCCTGGTCGCCGGGTGCCGACTCCAGCAGCGCGCTGCGGAGAGCCGCGAAGTAGGGCTCCATCCGGTGCAGCCCGGCGTCGCGGTGGAGCTCGGGGAGCACCCGGCTGATCACCCGGCGGTTCTCCATCGCGTAGCCGATCCCGCTCGGCGCCTGGGTGCGGTCGGCGAGCACCCGCCACTCACCGTCAGGGGTCCGGCCGAGGTCGGTGGCGGCCAGGACGAGCGGGCGCGGGTCGTGGTTGCTGGCGCGGGCGGCGACACGATGGAAACCGTGATGGCCGAAGATCACCGGCGCCGGGACGATGCCGTCCCGGAGGAGGCTTTGCGGACCGTAGAGATCGACCAGGATCGCGTTGAGCAGCTCGGCACGCTGGGCCAGGCCGACCTCGAGGATGCGCCACTGCGCCGGGTCGATGACGAGCGGCACCGGGTCGAGCCGCCAGGGCTCGGGCTTGGCGCCGGGGCGCAGGTAGGTGACCCCGTCGTCGGCGAGGAACCGCTCGACGTCGTGGCCGATCCGGCTCAGCGTGGCCGGGGTGATCGAGACGGCCGTCTCTGCCATCGGCTTCCACGCGGGACGCAGGGTGCCATCGGGGCCGATGACCTCGTCGTAGGGCTGGTCGGTCGCGTCGAGGAGGCCGAGGGCGTCGGCGTACTCGCGAAGGACGGTCACCGCACCACCCGTCGGAGATCGAGGGTGTGCGGGTTGTCGGGAGTGGTGCCGCGGGCTGCGCGCTCGCGCATCTCCGCGACGTCAAGCCGGCCGGAGGTGTGGCCGCGCGCCTCGAACCTGCTCGCGCGGCGTGCCTCGGCCTCGTTGGCGTTCACCGGCGGGTGGTCATAGCTGCGGCCGCCCGGGTGCACGACGTGGTAGGTCGCGCCGCCGAGGCTCGTCTCGGAGGCGATGTCGACGACGTCGAAGTGCAGCGGCGCCTGGGCGTCGATGCTCGGGTGGAGGCTCGACCACGGGCTCCACGCCTTGAACCGGACCCCCGCATAGAAGGTGTCTGGGACAGAGGTGGGGGTGAGCGGCACCGGAACACCCTGACACGTCACCAGCTGCCGGTCGAGGTCGATCCCTCTCGCCGAGATCTGGACCCGCTCGACCGAGGAGTCGACGTAGCGCGCGGTCCCCGACTCGGTGGCCTCCTCGCCCAGGACGTTCCACGGCTCGATCGCCTGACGCAGCTCGAGCTCGATGTCTCCTACCTTCGCGAGCCCGATCCGCGGAAAGCGGAACTCGGCGTACGCAGCCAGCCACTGCGACTCGAACGGGATCCCGTGGCGGCGCAGGTCGGCCACGACCTCCTCGATGTCGCGCACGCACCCGTGCGGGAGCAGGAAGTCCTCGTGGAGGGCGCTGCCGTGGCGGACCAGGGGCGCCTCGTACGGCTCCTCCCAGAACCACGCGACCAGGCTCCTGACCAGGAGCGACTGGAGGAGGGCCATCTGCGGGTGCGGCGGCATCTCGAAGCCGCGGAGCTCGAGGAGGCCGAGGCGTCCTCGGGACGAGTCCGGGGAGTAGAGCTTGTCGATGCAGAACTCGGCGCGGTGGGTGTTGCCGGTCAGGTCGGTGAGCAGATGGCGCAGGGCACGGTCGATCATCCATGGGCGGGGCTCAGGGTCTTCACGGGTGATCCGGGCGACCTCCTGGAGCGCGATCTCCATCTCGTAGACCGCCTCCGGGCGGCCCTCGTCGAACCTCGGCGCCTGGCTGGTCGGACCGATGAAGCGGCCGGAGAAGAGGTAGGAGAGGGAGGGGTGGCGCTGCCAGTAGCGGATCAGGCTGGCCAGCAGGTCGGGGCGCCGGAGCAGGGGGCTGCGCTCGGGGCTCCGTCCGCCGAGCGTGAGGTGGTTGCC
>JALZDD010000038.1 GCA_030862715.1 Actinomycetota bacterium
CAACCTGGGCGCCCTGGTGATCTCCTGGGTCGGCCTCGTAGGCGTCAACGTCGCCCACGCGCTGCGTACGCGTAAGGGACGCTGAGGAGGGATCAGCCGGCCGCGGCGGCCTGTCCGGCGGAGACATGGCCCCACGGTCGAGAGAGCCCCGGTCCGGGGAGGTAGGACTGCTCCAAGCGGTCGAGGGTGAAGCCTGCGGCCTCGACGAGCCGTGGGATGTCGCGGGTGAGGTGGCAGCCGCCGAAGAGGCGCTGCTGGAGGCCGTCGAGGCGGTGTTGCCAGCGAGCGACGCCGGGGTCGGGAGATAGACCGTGCTCGGCGAAGCCGATGGTGCCGCCGGGGCGCAGGACTCGGCGCAGCTCGGCGAGGGCGCCGGCGACATCGGGGATGGTGCACAGCGAGAAGGTGACCAGCCCCGTGTCAACCGAGGCGTCGGCGAGCGGGAGGCGGGCGCCGTCGAGCCCGACACGGCTCACCGGGACCGATGAGCCCGAACGGCGGGAGGCCGAGAGCTGCCAGGCGACGTCGGAGGGCTCGACGGCGATGATCTCGGTGACCTCAGGCGGATAGAGGCCGATGTTGCTCCCGCTGCCGAAGCCGATCTCGACGACCTGGCCGCGGAGACCGTCACAGGCCTGCTCGCGCAGCGGGTCGAGCTGCGCGATGCCGCAGGTGCGGTCCACGATGTGTGGCACCACCCGCGCTTCCCAGAGTCCCATGGGAGCTCACTCTTCCATCTCGCCGGTCCATTGAACACCGAGCAGCATTGAATCCTCGCCCTCGACGAGCGTGGTGAAACCGATGCGCCGATAGAACCCGATGGCGCGGGTGTTGCCGGCGGCGACGCCGAGGTGCGCGCCGCGTACGCCGGCGACGTGGAAGGCGCCGAGCATCATTCCGATCAGCTCCTTGCCGACGCCTTGGCCCTGGGCGCGGGGGAGCAGGTTGATGTGCAGGTGTGCCGGGAACTCGCTGAGGATCTCGCCCAGCATCCGCGGCGGGCGGTGGATCTGCGAGCGGAGCCGGGCGTTCCAGTCGGTGCGGTCGTGGTCGGGTCCCGGGTCGGGGTTGACGACGCGGAGCGCGGGCCACCAGTCCTCCTCGCACTCCTTCTCGAAGGCGCGGGTGAACGGGGTGCCGACGACGTAGCCCACCACGCCCTCGGAGTCGACCGCGACGAACCCGAGCCCGAGGCGCAGCACGAGGTAGGGAGCGGCGTAGATGTTCCCCGGCAGCCGCGGGTCGTCGTAGAACTCGGTGGCGTCCTCGCCCGACGCCCCAGTGAGCAGGCAGATGGAGTAGAGGTCGTCGAGGTCGTCGGCGGTAGCCCGCCGGATCTCAGGAGTGCCCATGGCCCAACCTCACCATGACCCGCCTCCGCCGTCTCCGCCGCCTCCGCCACCACCGAAGCCGCCACCTCCGCCTCCGGCTCCACCGCCGGAGTAGGAGGACCCGCCAGTGCCCGACGACGACCCGCCGCTGAAGGTCGAGGAGACCTCGTAGGAACGTATCGCCGAGCCGAGCGAACGCTCGAAGTCGTCGGTCAGGGCCGAGACCAAGCCGTCCCCGCCACCGTCGCCCGCGACCGGCTGACGGTGGAGCGCGTGCTGGTCGTAGGGCAGGTAGGCGGGAACCACGAGGGCCGCTCCGCCGAGCACCCGGAAGCTCCGTGCCCACTCGTCGGCGATTCCGAACCCGACGGCCCAGGGCAGATAGGAGTCGTAGCGGGCTTGGTCCCCGTGGAAGTCGTCCGAACGGGAACGAAGCGACTGGCGGAAGCCGAGTGCCTCGGTGGCGAGGGTCCGACCGGCCTCGGTGCGCACCAGCCCGGCGCCCTGGCGCAGCATCGGGGTGATCAGCACCGCGAACACGCCGGGCACGAGCGCCCACAGGGTGGTGTCGCCGGGGCGTACGACGGCCAGGACGGCGCCGGCAGGCGCAGCGAGACCGAACGCCAGCGACCAGATGAACCGGTCGGTGCGCCGCTCGAGGAGCTTCTTCTCGAGCGCCCAGGTCTCCAGGTCCTTGCGCATCTTCGTCTGGGCGGTGCTCAGCCTCTTCCCCGAGGACTTCGCGGCCTTCGACTTCTTGCTCGCGCCGATCGCCACCCCGTCCAGCGTCTTGATCGTGCCGGTTACCGGATCGATCCCGTCCCACGACCGGTCCTCGCCGACCGTGATGCGCCAGCCGTTCTGCGTCGAGCGGATGGTGACGAGACCACGCGAGGCGGCGTAGAGCACGCTGGAGGCGAGGAGTGTCGGCCCGACCGACTTGGACAGGACGTACGCCGCTTGTGCGGGTCCCACGCCCTCGGGAGGCATCGCGCGCGTCTGAGCCCCTGCCAACGGGTCCCGGGTCCGGAACAGCAGGTAGACCGCCGGCAGGGCGAGCCCGGCGGCGAGGGCCAGCAGAACGGTGGCCAGGCTGAGGTCGGTCCCCATGACCGGGTCCCAGCGCTGCGCCCAGGGGAGCTCCTCGTCGGTGATCGGCGGAGCGGCCATGTCGAGGTCGGTGCTCACGGTGACCGGGGTGCCCGGGTCGAGGGCCCCGGTGGTGACCTCGAGCTCGGTGGACCCCTCACCGGACACGCTCGAGCACCCGCCGGTGGCGCCGCGGCCGACGGCGCAGCGTACGTCCGCGGACTCGGCGGGCAGGGTGAGGGACAAGGTGGCGCGCTCGATCGGCTGGCGCCAACCCGAGGGGACCAGGTTCCAGTAGAGACGGGAGCGGTCGCCGTCCGGCAGCAGCACCGAGGGCATCTGGTACTTGATCACGTAGACGTGCTCGCCGGCGGGAAGCCGGTCACCCTCGCTCCCGATCCGGAGGTTGGTGTAGCGCTCGGACCAGCCGTGCCGGGTGACGGCGGTCGCGGCGTAGTCGGGAGCGTAGATCTCCACAGCCCGCGACTTCGCTTCCTCCTCGCCGTAGAGCTCGACGACATCGGGCATGATCTCCTCGTCGAAGTAGCCGTCGCTCCACTTCTGGCGGGCCTGGTCCAGGCGCTGTTCGAGGGTCAGGTCGGGGTCGACCACGACATCGATCTGCTCAGGCACTCGGCGCAGTGCGGGCGCGTTGGGGTCGCGCGAGTCGAAGAACCGGAAGATGCCTTGGCTGCTGGAGTCGGGGAAGTCGACGGTGACGGTCTCGGTGACCGACATCGTGCCGTTCGCGTCGACGACGAAGTCGCCGCGGTAGTCCGTGATCGTCGTGTCCTCGGCCACCTCGTCGCCGCTGCTCGGCCAGAGCTGGGCCGCGGCCAGCGGCCACAGCACCAGCATGGCCAGGACGAGCGCGCCGACGAGGTACCCCCGGACGTGGCGTTTCACTAGCGGTCTCCTCCTGGTGCCGCCCAGCCGAACAACCTCGGGCGACCTCAGCGTGGCGTGTGGATGCTCACGTGCCTTCGTGCACGTGGCCGGTAGCCTTGCAGGCATGAGCGTACGACGGGTGATGGGCACGGAGGTCGAATACGGAATTTCCGTGGCCGGACAGCCCCA
>JALZDD010000051.1 GCA_030862715.1 Actinomycetota bacterium
CCCGAGCAGCCACTCGCACATCCTTGCACTACGCGATGGATGACCTTAACCATCTCGAGCTGATCGTGCTTGATGCCGTTGTCCTCGCGAATCAAACCACCAAAGCCCACTTATCTTCCATGGTGAATGCTGAAGTGGACGCCGCGACACGGGCACTTTCTCATCTGGAGGACAGCTGCCTGGTGTGGCACTCCCTCGACGGCCTCCGCGCCGTGACCGGTGTCTCGGCCGTGCTGCGGGGCTCGCCAGGCACCTCCGGGCTGCAGCCGTTCGCCGCTGACCAGGAAGAAGTCGTACGCAGCCTGGCGGCTGTGTCCGCCGAGGCACGCGCGATGCTGGAGGCCGTCGACGCCGGCGGCGGGCAGGCTTCCTCCTCCCGCGCGCGCCCGGGTGTCTCGGTGGCCGAGGCGGCCGGACCGGCTGAGGAGCTGATCGCCCGCGGGCTGCTGGTGTCCTCGGGAGACGGGATGCTGACCCTGCCCGGCGAGGTCGGCCTCGCGCTGCGGGGCGGACGGACGACGGTCGCACCCGTGGACGTCCCGCCGCCGCTGCCGACCTCCTCGCGGGTCTCCAACCTGGTGGACCGGGCGGCTGCCGGCGCCGCCTTCGAGCTCGTACGCAACCTCGAGCTGCTCCTCGACGCCTGGAGCGCCGCGCCGCCCCGGTCGCTGCGTGGCGGGGCGGGGCTGACGGTCCGGGACCTGAAGACGACCGCCGAGCGACTCCATGTCACCGAGCCCACCGCGGCGTTGCTGATCGAGGTCGCCTGGGCCTCGGGGCTGCTCGCGCTGGGCACCGACGAGGAGGGCGACCCCTCCTGGATGCCGACCGAGCTCTTCGACCAATGGCTCCAACAGCCCCTGGCGGCCCGCTGGTCGCACGTCGCCGGCGCCTGGCTGGCCTCGCCGCGCCTTCCCGGGCTCGTCGGCCAGCGCGACCCCGCCGGGAAGACGTGGAACGCGCTGGCACCTGACCTGGCCGGGGCGTCGGCCGTGGCGACGCGGCGGCAGACTCTGCGCCTGCTTGCCGCCCTGCCGGACGGTGACGTGCTCGCCGCCGGCACCGGCCCTGCAGCGGTCGTCACCCGCCTCGCCTGGGAGCGGCCGCGCCGGCCGCGCACCCGCACCGAGTCCCGCGAGTCGCTGGTGGACTGGACGCTCACCGAGGCGGAGACGCTCGGGCTCACCGCGTTCGGGGGGCTGGCTGCGTACGGTCGGCTGCTGGTGGCGGGCGAGGACCCTGTCCCGACCCTGGCCGGGCTGCTGCCGGAGCCGGTCGACCACGTACTGCTCCAGGGTGACCTGACCGCGGTCGCGCCGGGGCCGCTGGAGCCCGCGCTGGCCCGCACGCTCGCCGTGGTGGCGACCGTGGAGTCGCACGGCGGGGCGACTGTCTACCGGTTCACCAAGGAGTCGGTACGCCGGGCCATGGACCGCGGCTGGACCGCCACCGAGATCCACGCGTTCCTCGCCGCCGCCTCCCGCACCCCCGTCCCGCAGGCGCTGAGCTACCTGGTCGATGACACCGCGCGTACGTTCGGGACGGTCCGGGTCGGGTTCGCCGCCGCCTACCTGCGCAGTGACGACGAGGCCGCGCTGGCCGAGCTGCTGACCCACCCGGCGGCCGAGTCCCTGGGGCTGCGGCGGCTGGCGCCGACCGTGGTCGTCAGCACCGTCGCGCTCGACTCGCTCCTCCCCCGGCTGCGCGAGCTGGGCCTGGCCCCGGTCGTCGAGGCACCCGACGGATCCGTACACGTCGCGCGCCCCGACGCCAAGCGCGCCAAGGCACGCAACGGTCAGCGCGCGGCAGGTGCACAGGAGGCACACCTCGTCGCGCGTGCGTCCGCGGTGGCGGCGAGAGTCAAGGCGGGCGACGAGATCGCGGTCTCCAGCCCGGCTCCGGCCGAGCCGGCCTCCACCATGGCGATCCTCCACGAGGCCATCGATGCAGGGGAGCAGGTCGTGATCTCCTACGTCGACGGCCGCGGCGTCGGCGGCGAGGCGCGCGTCGAGCCGTTGGGGATCGACGGCGGCTCTCTCGCGGCCCGGGTCGAGGACGACGTACGCTCCTTCGCGCTGTCCCGGATCAGGAGTGTGCGCCCGACGTCGCCGTAGGCTGGTGCGGTGAACGACGGCCCCCTGATCGTCCAGTCGGACAAGACGCTGCTGCTCGAGGTCGACCATGCCCGGGCAGGTGAGTGCCGCAAGGCGATCGCGCCGTTCGCCGAGCTGGAGCGCTCACCGGAGCACATCCACACCTACCGGCTGACACCGCTGGGGCTGTGGAATGCGCGCGCGGCCGGGCACGACGCCGAGCAGGTGGTGGACACGCTGCTGGAGTTCTCCCGCTATCCCGTTCCGCACTCCCTGCTGGTCGACGTCGCCGAGACGATGGCCCGCTACGGCCGGCTCCGTCTCGAGAAGAACCCGGCCAACGGGCTGGTGCTGGTCTCCTCCGACCGGGCGGTGCTGGAGGAGGTCGTCCGGGCGAAGAAGGTCGCCGGGATGCTGGGCGAGCGGCTCGACGACGACACCGTCGTCGTCCACCCCTCCGAGCGCGGCAACCTCAAGCAGGCGCTGCTCAAGCTCGGCTGGCCGGCCGAGGACTACGCAGGCTACGTCGACGGCGAGGCCCACTCGATCGCACTGGACAACACCGACTGGACGCTGCGCCCGTATCAGTCCGAGGCGGCCGAGTCGTTCTGGCACGGCGGCTCCGGGGTCGTCGTGCTCCCCTGCGGCGCCGGCAAGACGCTGGTCGGCGCCGCCGCCATGGCGCATGCCCAGGCGACCACGCTGATCCTCGTCACCAACACCGTCTCCGCTCGGCAGTGGAAGGACGAGCTCGTACGCCGCACCTCACTGACCCCGGACGAGATCGGCGAATACTCGGGGTCGGTCAAGGAGATCCGGCCGGTCACGATCGCCACCTACCAGGTGCTGACCATGCGCCGGAAGGGCGCCTATCCCCACCTGGAGCTTCTCGATGCCCGCGACTGGGGGCTGGTCGTCTACGACGAGGTCCACCTCCTTCCCGCCCCGATCTTCCGGATGACCGCCGACCTGCAGGCTCGCCGCCGGCTCGGCCTGACCGCGACGCTGGTGCGCGAGGACGGCCGCGAGGGTGACGTGTTCTCCCTGATCGGCCCCAAGCGCTACGACGCTCCGTGGAAGGACATCGAGGCGCAGGGCTGGATCGCCCCGGCGGACTGTGTCGAGGTGCGGGTGACGCTGCCCGCCGACGAGCGGCTCGTCTACGCCACCGCCGAGCCCGACGAGCGTTACCGGATCGCCTCGTGCACGCACCACAAGATCGACGTGGTCAAGGAGATCGTCGCCTCCCACGCCGGCAAGCCGACCCTCGTGATCGGGCAGTATCTCGAGCAGCTCGACGAGATCGCCGCCTCGCTCGACGCCCCGGTGATCGAGGGCAAGACGTCGGTCAAGGAGCGACAGCGCCTCTTCAACGCCTTCCGTTCCGGCGAGGTCGACCTGCTGGTCGTCTCCAAGGTCGCCAACTTCTCCATCGACCTGCCCTCGGCCGAGGTCGCCATCCAGGTCTCCGGGGCCTACGGCTCCCGCCAGGAGGAGGCCCAGCGGCTCGGCCGGCTGCTGCGTCCCGGCGACGGCAACAAGACCGCACACTTCTACACGATCGTCTCCCGCGACACCGTCGACGCCGACTTCGCCCAGAACCGCCAGCGCTTCCTGGCCGAGCAGGGCTATGCGTACCGGATCGTCGACGCCGACTCCCTCGACGACCTCACGTCCTGACCGGTTGAATCGTTGGCCGTGGCCGGATGCGGCCAAGTCGCTGCACGCGGAATGTGACGCACGCCATACTCGGTGAAGCGTTTCAATTCCTCGACCCCAGGAGTCAGCGTGCGCCGACACATCGCCGGGCTGGTCACGGCCACCCTCGCCGTCGTCCTCTCCCCTGCACTGCCCCCACTCACCGCCAGCGCCGTCCCATCGACCGAAAGCGTGGGCTCCGTCCCCGTCGTCAGCGAGCTGCGTACGAATGCGCTGGTCGACCCGCTCGGCATCGCGACGACCGCCCCGACCCTGGGGTGGCAGCTCGACTCCGACCGCCGTGGGGTGACCCAGAAGGCGTACCAGATCCGGGTCGCTTCCTCGGAGCGCCGGCTCACCTCGCCCGACGTGTGGGACAGCCGGAAGGTGAGGTCCGGGCAGTCCGTCGACGTCCGGTACGCCGGGCCCGCTCTGAAGCCTCGCACGGACTACGTGTGGTCGGTGCGGGTCTGGGACGACGAGGGCGTCGCCTCCGCGTGGAGCGATCCGGCGACGTTCGCCACCGGCCTCGGTGACGAGGCGTGGACCGCGGACTGGATCGGCGCGAAGACGCCTGAGCTGGGCGAGGAGTGGACCGACTACACGATCGAGTTCACCGCCTCCGACATCGGCGGCGCCCTCGGCGTCTATTTCCGTGGGGAGAACACGGAGAACGCCTACATGTGGCAGTTCAGCGAGTCCGACGGCGCGCTTCGTCCGCACGTGAAGCGCAACGGCGGCTACTCCGTGCTGCCCGCGAAGCCGGTCCCGAGCGGCTTCGACTTCGCCGCGGAGCACGACTACGCGATCACCGTCGCGGGTGACACGATCACGAGCACGATCGACGGCCAGCAGCTCGACCAGCGCACCGATGCCACCTTCGCCGGGCCCGGGGTCATGGGCTTCCGCACCCACGGTGCCGAGCACGGGCTGGTCCACGACGTGACCGTCACCAGCGCCGGTGGCACCGCCCTCGTGGACACCGACTTCCCGACCGGCGACCGCACCTTCACCGCCGGCACCGTCACCGCCGACGGGCTCCGGGTCGACAACGCCGGCGGCGAGGCATGGCTGCGCGGGGACGACGCGGTGCCGCTGCTGCGCAAGGAGGTCGACCTGGGCGAGAAGAGCATCACCCGTGCCCGCGTCTACGCCTCGGCCCGCGGCGTCTACGAGCTGCGCCTCAACGGCAAGCGGGTCGGCGACGCCGAGCTGGCGCCCGGCTGGACGGCGTACGACAAGCGCATCGACTACCAGACCTACGACGTGACCGATCTGGTGCGCTCGGGGTCGAACGTCTTCGGGGCCGAGGTCGCGCCCGGCTGGTACTCCGGCAAAGTCGCGATGTTCGGCACCGACGTCTACGGCACCGCCAACTCGGTGATCGCCGAGCTCGTCGTCGACTACTCCGATGGCACCAGCGAGGTCGTACGCACCGACGACAGCTGGCGCACCGCCGGTGGACCGACCCGCGAGGCCGACCTCCTCGACGGTGAGTGGTACGACGCCCGCCGCGCGGCGGAGGTCGAAGGCTGGGACCAGGCCGGATATGACGACCAGGGCTGGGCCTCCGTCGCCGTCCGGGACGAGCCGACCGACGTGCTCGAGCCACAGACGGCCGTCGACGTACGCGTCACCGAGGAGCTCGAGACCGCCAAGCGGATCGACTCCCCCACCGACGGCGTCTACCTCTACGACCTCGGTCAGAACATGGTCGGCCACGTACGTCTCACCCTGCAGGGCGAGAAGGGCCAGACGGTCACGATCCGCCACGGCGAGGTGCTCAACCCGGATGGGACCCTCTACACCGCCAACCTCCGCAGCGCGAAGGCCACGGACACCTACACCTTCGGGTCGGACGATCCGGAGACGTATGAGCCGTCCTTCACCTTCCACGGCTTCCGCTACGTCGAGATCTCCGGACTGGACGAGGCGCCCGACGCCTCCGACATCGTGGGCGTCGTGGTGGGCACCGACGGCGATCTGGCCAGCACGCTGGACACCAGCTCGGACCTGGTCGACCAGCTGCAGAGCAACATCGTGTGGGGCATGCGCGGCAACTTCCTCTCCATCCCGACCGACACCCCGGCTCGTGACGAGCGGATGGGGTGGACCGGCGACATCAACGTGTTCGCCCGGACGGCGGTCTACAACATGGACTCGGAGTCGTTCCTGACCAAGTGGCTGCAGGACCTGCGCGACACGCAGCGGCCCAACGGATCGCTGCCCGGCGTCGCCCCGGTCGTCCCGGGCCGCTTCGACGGCGGCTATGAGTCGGCCGGCTGGATGGACGCGGGCGTGCACGTGCCGTGGACGTTGTGGCAGGCCTACGGCGACACCGACGTCATCACGGAGAACTACGACATGATGAAGCGCTACGTCGACTTCCTCGACGCCGACTCGACCGGACACATCCGGTCCGCCGGCGGCTACCTGGACTGGCTCAACCTCGATGACCCGACGCCAGCAGACGTCTTGGACACGGCCTTCGTCGCGAAGAGCACCCGGGAGTTCGCGCAGATGGCGAAGGCCATCGGCAGGGACGCCGACGCGGCCGCCTACCAGGCTCGCTTCGAGGAGATCCGGGCGGCGTACCAGCAGGCGTTCATCGCCGCCGACGGGTCCGTCAAGGGCGACAGCCAGACGGCGTACATCCTCACCCTGACCAACGACCTCGAGCCCGAGGACCGCCGCGACGCGGTCTACGACCAGTTCGTGCAGACGCTCGAGCGGCGCGACTACCACCTCTCGACCGGGTTTCTCGGCGTCGACGGGCTGCTGCCCGCGCTGACCAAGGCCGGGCGTACCGACATCGCCTACCGGCTGCTGCAGCACGAGGACTACCCGTCGTGGGGCTATGAGATCGGCAAGGGCGCCACCACGATCTGGGAGCGCTGGAACTCGATCAACCCGGACGGCACGTTCAACGACGTGGGTATGAACTCCTTCAACCACTACGCCTACGGCGCCGTCGGCGAGTGGATGTATCGCACCATGGCCGGGGTCTCGGCCGCAGCGCCCGGCTACCGCAAGATCACGATCGCGCCCGAGCCCGGGGAGGGGGTCGACGACGTCGACTTCAGCCTGGAGACCCCGTACGGCACCGTACGCAGTGCGTGGGCGACCGATGACGGGCCGATGACCCTGGACGTGACCGTCCCGGCGAACACGACCGCCGAGGTGCGGATCCCGGCCGCCAACCGGTGGGCGGTGACCGAGGGCGGCTCGCCGATCGAGGACTCGGACGACGTCGAGTTCGTGCGTGAGGACGAGGGTGTGGTCGTTGTCGAGGTCGGATCCGGCGACTACAGCTTCGCGGTCGCTCCCGCCCTCGGGGACCTCGGCGCCGCTCGGGCGGAGGCTGCTGCGACGGCTGCGAAGGTCTCCTCCTTGAGCCTCGCCGGCCCCGCGGGCAGCGCCGCCAAGCGCGACCTCGCGAAGCGGACCGCGCTGCTGCGCGGCGAGATCGAGGAGGCCTGGGAGCTCGCCGCTGGAGACGCCGAGGAGGAGCGGGTCGCCGAGGCGGTCCACGGTGCCCTCGCAGCGGCCGCGAACCTCGACCGTGCCGTCCAGATGTACGCCGACAACGGCATGCTCACCGAAGCGACCGCGGCAGGTCTGCGCGATCGGCTGACGACGATCGAGAAGAGCCTCTCGCGCGCTTCGGCCCGGCTGGTCGGTGCCGTCGCCGTGCTGCAGGTCCCCGGCGAGGAGGTCCTCCCCGGCGATGTCGTCGAGGTGTCGGTGCGGGTCGACAACTCCGGCAAACAGTCGCTGCAGGAGGTGGCCTCGTCGCTCGAGGTGCCGGACGGTTGGACGGCGGAGCCGGTCGGTGCGCCCGCCGACACCGTGCCCGCCGGCGGACAGGTCGAGCACGCCTATGAGGTCACAGTGCCGGAGGATGCCGCTGTGGGTCCCACGGAGATCAGCGGTGAGCTGTCATACAGCCGCTCGGGCGGCACCGCCACGCTCCCGGTGGGAGGCACGCTGATGGTCGGACCCGGCGTGCAGATCACGGCGACGTCGAGCGCCCCGGCGTCGGTCGACGGTGGGGCGATTGCGACCGTCACCACCACGCTGCACAACCGCAGCGACGTCACCCAGCGCGGCGAGCTGTCACTGACCGGTCCCGCCGGCTGGTCGGCGGAGCCGGTGGGCTACGAGATCCCGGCCGGCCAGGACGCCGAAGTCGATGTCGAGGTCGTCGTGCCGCAGACGGTCGTCGCCGGCCCGGTGTCCCTGACCGTCGCGACCGGAGCGACGCCCGCGGAACAGTCGGCGGCCACCGTGACCGTCGGACTCGCGACGCCACCGTCGGAGTCGATCGATCACATCGACCTCGGCGAGGCGACCTCGGAGACGGCGCACGGACTGACCGCCTCCGAGCGATCGGGGACCAATCAGGAGGCCGGGCTCACCCGCCGCTACACACACTCCTCCTACCCCGGCGGCTGGTTCGAGTTCGACGCCGCAGTGCCGACGGACCGATCGTTCGTGGTCCGCATCGTCGAGACCTTCGACGGTGCGCGGCGCAAGACCTACGACGTCGAGCTCGACGGTCAGGTCGCGCACAGCGTCGACCTGACCCGCACCAGCGGCGGGCAGGGCACGATGACCCACCAGTTCCTGGTGGAGCCCTCGGCGCTGACCGCGGACGGCTCGGTGCGGATTCGGTTCCGGGACACCGGTGTCGACTACGACCCGTCGGTCGCCGACGTGTGGGTGGTGCCGGTGGCATGAGCCTCACCCGAGCGCAACGACGCGCAGCTGGTGAGGTGGTGGACAGTTCTGCACCCATTGGTCTCGGCACTCCCGGCACAACAGATAGGTGTGGGTGCACCGGTCGTCGGGACAGAGCACGGTCACCGCGTACGCCGCCACCTCGCCACAAGGCTCCGCGTCGCTCTCCGGGCTTCCACAGCTGCACTCACAGGCAGGCCGCTCGCCGAGCTCCTCCTCGAACCGCTCGATCTCCTCATCGATGGTCGTGCTGATGGTCATGACATCTCCTCCGTCTGGATCGGATGTCGTCCTCACCACCAC
>JALZDD010000056.1 GCA_030862715.1 Actinomycetota bacterium
GATTTCGAAGACTGATGGGATGATTCCCCTCAGCTTGGACGAAATCGCCTCGTTGGTCGGCGGGAAGGTCGTCGGCGACGGCTCGGTGACCGTGAGCGCGCCGGCCGTGATCGACGGCCGCGAGGCAGACCCGGGCGGCCTCTTCGTCGCGTTCGCGGGCGAGCACACCGACGGCCACGAGTACGCACCCCAGGCCGCCGCGGCTGGTGCGGTCGCCGTGCTCGGCTCTCGCCCGACTGCGCTCCCGACGGTCGTCGTCGACGACGCGCAGGCCGCGCTGCAGCGCCTGGCCGCCCACGTCATCGCGCTGCTGCGCGACGGGATGACCGTGGTCGCGGTCACCGGCTCCCAGGGCAAGACCAGCACCAAGGACATGATCGAGGCGGTGCTTGCTAGCGCGGCACCGACGGTCGCGACCTCCGGCTCGTTCAACAACGAGCTCGGCGTACCGCTCACCATGCTGCGCGCCGACATGACCACGAGGTTCCTCGTCCTGGAGATGGGTGCCCGGCACATCGGCGACATCGCCGAGCTGACCGGCCTGGTCGCGCCGGACATCGCCGTCGTGACCAACGTCGGCCAGGCCCACCTGGGCGAGTTCGGGTCGCGCGAGGCCATCGCGACGGCTAAGAGCGAGCTGGTGCGGGGCCTGGCTATCCGCGGCACTGCGGTGCTCCACGCCGACGACCCGCGGGTCCTCGCGATGGGCGAGCTCACCGACGGTCCGGTGCTGGCCTTCGGTGCCGGCGAGCGGTCGACCGTACGTGTGCGCGACCTCGCCCTGGACCGGCTCGGCCGGCCCACGTTCACCCTTCAGCACGCAGACGCGGAGGCCGTCGTCGCGCTCCCGTTCGTCGGCGCCCACTGGGCGCTCAACGCCGCGGCCGCCGCGGCGGCGGGGCTCGCCGCCGGGGTCCCGCTCGAGAAGGCCGCGGCCGCGCTGAACACCGCCTCGATCTCGAAGTGGCGCATGGAGCTGCGCGCCCTCGCCAGCGGCGCGACCCTCCTCAACGACTCCTACAACGCCAATCCCGAGTCCACCCGCGCCGGTCTCGACGCGCTCGCCTCGATCGATGCCAGGCGCCGTATCGCCGTCCTCGGCGAGATGCTCGAGCTCGGCGAGACGAGCCGCGACGCGCACGACGAGATCGGGACGTACGCGGCGACCCGGGCCGACCTGGTCATCACCGTCGGCGACGCGGCTGCCGTCATCGCGGACGGCGCGGGGGAGAGGGCGATGGCCCTGCCCGACAACGCCGCCGCGATCGAGTGGCTGCGGAGCCACCTCGCGCCCGGCGACGTGGTGCTCGTCAAGGCCTCACGCGGAGCCCGCCTCGACCAGGTCGCCGCGGCGCTCGGATAGGGCTAGGGCTTGTGGATCGAGTCCGATCTGATCCAGATCAGGGATGAGCGGAGCGTTGCGAGTCTCAACGTCAGTGGCGGAGCGTAACCTCCGCCCCGTGGCAGTGAACAAGACACGACGACCCCGCGTCGTGATGATGTGCGGGCCAGGTGGTGCAGGAAAGACCACATACGCCAAGCGCCTGGAGCACGAGGGCTGGACGCGTTTGTCGTTCGAGGTGGAGTTCTGGGATCGCGGAATCACGACGATGCCCTCCGCCGAAGTGGTCGCCGAGGTGGCAGCAGACCTGAAGGCGCGCTTGCTGCGCCATGTCGCGGCGGGGAACGATGTCGTGCTCGACTTCGGATTCTGGTTCCGGCGACAACGCGATGAGTTCCGCGCACTGCTCGCACCGCAGGGCATCGTGCCGGAGACCGTCTACATCGCGACGAGTCTTGAGACCATCCTGAGCCGGGTCGGTGACCGGCACGGCAGGTGGGCGGACGATTGGCAGCTCACGGAGCAGACGGCGACGGAGTACTTCGAGCGGTTCGAGCCGCCGACGCCCGAGGAGGGGCCGCTCGAGGTGGTCCGCTAGCGCCACTCCAGCCGTAGTTCAGCGATGCGACGCGTGGCATCGGTGAGCCGGAGTTCAAGGCATCATGCGGAGCCGGCCTCGACCAGGTCGCGTCGGCGCTCGGCCGAAGCCGTTGGCCGCGGCCGGCGTCGGCGCCACACGGGCCAGGAGAGGACGGCCGCGACGGCGGCGCCGCCGGCGTTGAGGAGCACGTCGTCGATGGAGGAGACCCGGTCCAGGCGGAGGGTGTACTGCAGGGTCTCGATCGTCACGGAGCCAGCGATGCCCAGCGCGAGGACCCGCCCCACCGAGCGCAGCGCCCGGAAGCGGATCGGGCCGAAGAAGCCAGCCGCGGCGAAGATCAGCAGGTTGCCGACGACACCGACGGTCGTCATGGTCGGCAGGTCCTCGAGCGGCACCAGGCTCACGCTGCCGTCGACCCGGCCGGCCATCGGGCCGGGGACCATCGTCAGGAGCACGAATGGCACGGTGCCGTAGACGATCGCGACCTCGGCCAGCGATCTACGCCATGCCCGTCCCGGCGCGAGACCGAGTGCCCGGCGCAACAGCGCCAGGACCGGCACCGCCAGCACCGCCAGGGGCAGCGCCAGGATGGTGAGCAGGGCGATGCCCACGAAGGTGAGTGAGCCCGATTCGTTCACCATCACTGGCCCCGCCGCCTCATGTAGAGGTCGAAGGCCCGGTAGACGATCGGCCGCAGCGGCAGGTCCCACTCGCCGACGTACCTCACCGCCTGCCCGCCGGTGCCGACCTTGAACTGGATCAGCCCGACGTGGGAGTCGTCGGTGGACAGGGTCGGGGTGATCCCGCGCAGGTCGTAGACATCGCAGCCGGCGGCCAGCGAGTCACGGATCATCGCCCACTGAAGGGCGTTGGAGCCGCGTACGTCCCGCTTCTCCGTGGAGGAGGCGCCGTAGACATACCAGGCGTGAGCGCCGACGCGGACATAGATCGTCGCGGCCACCAGGTCGCCGTCGTGACGGGCCAGGTAGAGCTTGATCCGCTCGTCATCCTCCGCGGCGAGCGCCGTGAACATCCTCTCGAAGTAGGCCAGCGGCCGCGGGGTGAAGTGGTCGCGCTCGGCGGTGTGGACATAGAGGTCGTGGAACGCCTTCAGGTCCTCGCCACCGGCGGAGGTGGTGACCTCGACGCCGGCCTTGGCGGCCTTCTTGATGTTGCGCCGCCAGAGCTGGTTCATCCCCGCGAGCACGTCGTCCTCGGACCGGGCGGTTCCGTCGGGGTGGCGCAGCGGGATCTCGTACGTGAACTGCGGCTGCCCCGCGCCGAACCCGTCCGCGGGGTTCTGCGGGACCCAGCCGGAGTCGCGGAGATAGCGCGTCACCTCGGCGCCGACGGGGTCGGACCGGCCGGGGACGTCGGTGAGGCGTACGACCTCCGGGTCGGCGATGCCGTCCTTCACCTGGGCGGCGTTCCAGGTGTCGGTGGGCACCGGGGGAGCGACCCGGATCGCGAACGCGCCCTGCGACCGCAGGTGGGCGACCAGCGGCGGGAACCAGACGGTGAGCCCGCCGGCCCAGTCGATGTCGGGACCCCATGGGAGGTAGGCCAGCGTGTAGCCGAGCCGCGGCACCGGCCGGTGCAGCACCAGCCCGGTCCCGGCGAGCCGGTCGCCGGCGTACCAACCCAGCGACTCGCTGCGCCACTCGGTCTTCACGTCGGCCCAGGCCGGGGTCTGCAGGAAGCTGACCGATCGCCGCGACCGGACGTGGTCGAGGTGCTCGGCGGGACTGATCGGTCGGACAGTGAAGGTCACCGTGCCAGTAAACCCGCGGAGATGTCGTCAGGGCGTATGGCATTTCGGATACGTCGGCGATATGTCATCAACCTAGGATCAGAGCATGCGGGTGCTGGTGGTCGAGGACGAGCCGTTGATGGCTGGAGCGATCCGGGACGGGTTGCGGCTGGAGGCGATCGCCGCCGACATCGCCGGTGACGGGGACACTGCTCTGGAGCTGTTGAGCGTCAACGCCTACGACATCGCCGTGCTCGACCGCGACATCCCCGGGCCGTCGGGTGACGAGGTCGCCAAGCGCATCGTCGCCTCCGGCACCGGGATGCCGATCCTGATGCTCACCGCGGCTGACCGGCTCGACGACAAGGCCTCCGGGTTCGAGCTCGGCGCCGACGACTACCTGACCAAGCCGTTCGAGCTGCGCGAGCTGGTGCTTCGGCTGCGCGCGCTCGACCGGCGGCGTGCTTACAACCGGCCACCGGTGCGGGAGATCGCCGGCCTGCGGGTCGACCCGTTCCGCCGCGAGGTCTACCGCGACGGCCGCTACGTGGCACTGACCCGTAAGCAGTTCGCGGTGCTCGAGGTGCTCGCTGGCGCCGAGGGCGGCGTGGTCAGCGCCGAGGAGCTGCTGGAGCGGGCCTGGGACGAGAACGCCGACCCGTTCACCAATGCCGTACGCATCACCGTCTCCGCGCTGCGCAAACGGCTCGGCGAGCCGGCGATCATCGCGACCGTGCCGGGCGTCGGATACCGGATCGATGTCGATTCCTAGACGCCCGGGGATGAGCGTTCGGCTCAAGCTGACGCTCAGCTACGCCGGGGTCATCGTGGTCACCGGGGTGTTGCTGCTCGCGGTGGTGTGGGTCTTCCTGCTGCGGTACGTCCCTGACGGGGTGTGGCTGGAGTTGCCGCAGCAGCCGGGGAGGCCGAGTGCCCCCTTCGTCCCGAACCGCTCCGACCTGGAGCGCGCCTTCGCCCCGCGGGCGGCCACGATGATGGGCTTCCTGGTCGTGTTCGGGCTGGTAGGAGGCTGGATCCTGGCAGGGCGGATGCTGGCGCCGCTGCGGAAGATCACCGAGGCCACGCGTACGGCAGCGGGCGGCGCGCTCTCGCACCGGATCGAGCTCGAGGGCCCCGGCGACGAGTTCCGGGAGCTCGCCGACGGCTTCGACGACATGCTCGCGAAGCTCGAGGCGCAGGTGGCCGAGCAGCAGCGGTTCGCGGCCAACGCCTCCCACGAGCTGCGTACCCCGCTCGCGATCACGCAGACCCTCCTCGACGTCGCGGGCAAGGACCCGAACCGTGACGTCGACGAGCTCATCGACCGGCTGCGCCTGATCAACTCCCGCGCGATCGACCTCACCGAGGCCCTGCTCGTGCTCAGCCGCGCCGACCAGCGCTCCTTCGTCCGTGAACCGGTCGATCTGTCGCTGGTCGCCGAGGAGGCGGTCGAGACGCTGCTGCCGCTGGCCGAGCAGCGGGGCGTGCGGATCGAGACCTCCGGAGACCAGGCGTCGGTCACCGGCTCGCCGGCGCTGCTGCTGCAGGTCGCGACCAACCTGATCCACAACGCGATCGTCCACAACCTGCCCGAGGACGGGTCGGTGTCGGTCACGATCAGCGCGAACGAGAGGAGCGTGGTCCTCACCGTCGCGAACACCGGCGAGGAGCTCTCCCGCGAGCTCGTCGCCACACTCACCGAGCCGTTCCAGCGAGGCACCCAGCGCATTCACGGTGACCACGCCGGCGTCGGTCTCGGCCTGGCGATCGTCAAGAGCATCACCCGCGCCCACGACGGCAACCTCGCCGTCCTCGCCCGTTCCGGCGGTGGTCTCCGGGTCTCGGTCGAGCTGCCCAGGGCTTCCTGAGCCATCGGTCAGCGCGGTGTGGCTTCGGTGCGCAGCAGGTCGAGGGTGCGCGGCTCGATCAAGGTGGAGAGGGTGACCACACTGGTCGAGCGGACGACGGCGTGGGACTGGTCGATGCGGACGAGCACCTCCTGCAGCTTCGCGTGAGACCCGGTCGCCACCTTGCAGAAGACGTCGAAGGAGCCCGTGGTGACGTACGCCTCCAGCACCTCGGGGATCTCGGCGAGGTCGCGGCGTACGTCCTCGAGGGCTCCCTGGGAGATCTCCAGGGTCACGAACGCCTGCACCGTGTGGCCGGCGGCGGCCGGGTCGATCGTCGGCGCCCAGTCGCGGATCACGCCGGCGTCGGTCATCTTGCGCAGCCGGCTCTGCACGGTGGCGCGGGCGACGCCGGCGACCCGGGAGAGCTCGAGGTCGCCGACTCGCGGGTGGGCGTGCAGGGTCTCCAGCAGGGTGACGTCGAGGTCATCGAGGTTCATGACTCGATGGTAGTCAGATTGCCTAGCGGCGCATGGCGAATGCTGGTCCGATCTGGCAGATTGACCAGTGCCCGGTGGTCAACTTGTTTGGTGTGACTCGGCCCACTTGACTTGCCCGCATGACGCTTGCAGACACCCTGACCAACCAAGAGAAGCTCGCCGGACTCGGGCTGGCCGAGCTGGAGCAGCTCGTCGGCCTGGTGGCCTACGACGACACCTCCGACCCCTTCCCGGTCACCGGCTGGGACGCGGTCGTGTGGGCAGTCGGCAACGCCACCCAGACCGCCCACTTCTTCCAGAGCGCCTTCGGCATGGAGCTGGTCGCCTACTCCGGTCCCGAGACCGGCAACCGTGACCACCACGCCTTCGTGCTGCGCAGCGGGGGCGTGCGGTTCGTGATCAAGGGCGGCGTCGCGCCCGAGAGCGAGATCATCGCCCACCACGCCCGGCACGGTGACGGTGTCATCGACATCGCCCTCGAGGTGCCCGACGTCGACCGCTGCATCGAGCACGCCCGCAAGCAGGGCGCCCGCGTCCTGGAGGAGCCCCACGATGTGAGCGACGAGCACGGCACCGTACGCGTCGCCGCCATCGCCACCTACGGCGAGACCCGCCACACGCTGGTGGACCGGTCCGGCTACGACGGCCCTTACCTGCCCGGTTACGTCTCCCGAACCTCGACGCTGAAGAAGCCCGAGGGCGCCCCCAAGCGCCTGTTCCAGGCGCTCGACCACGTCGTCGGCAACGTCGAGCTCGGCAAGATGGACGAGTGGGTCGACTTCTACGGCCGCGTCATGGGCTTCACCAACATGGCCGAGTTCATCGGCGACGACATCGCCACCGACTACTCCGCGCTGATGTCGAAGGTCGTGGCCAACGGCAACCACCGGGTGAAGTTCCCGCTCAACGAGCCGGCCATCGCCAAGAAGAAGTCGCAGATCGACGAGTACCTGGAGTTCTACCAGGGCCCCGGCGCCCAGCACCTCGCGCTGGCGACGGGCGACATCCTGGCCACCGTCGACGCGCTGCGCGACGCCGGGATCGAGTTCCTCAACACCCCCGACTCCTACTACGAGGACCCCGAGCTTCGCGCCCGGATCGGTGAGGTCCGCGTGCCGATCGAGGAGCTGCAGAAGCGCGGCATCCTGGTCGACCGCGACGAGGACGGCTACCTGCTGCAGATCTTCACCAAGCCGATCGGCGACCGCCCCACGGTCTTCTTCGAGATGATCGAGCGCCACGGCTCCCTCGGCTTCGGCAAGGGCAACTTCAAGGC
>JALZDD010000077.1 GCA_030862715.1 Actinomycetota bacterium
CTGTCGTTTCGTCACCCACAACTGCGGATTCGGCTCGCCAGGACCGAGGACTCGATCGTCAGCCGACGACGACCTCGATCCGCTGGAACTCCTTGAGGTCGGTGTAGCCGGTGGTGGCCATGGCGCGCTTGAGGGCGCCGACGAGGTTCATGGTGCCGTTGGCGACGTGAGAGGGACCGAAGAGAACCTCCTCGAAGGTGCCGACGGGCTCGAAGGCGACGCGCTCGCCGCGGGGCAGGTCGGCGTGGTGGGCCTCGTTGCCCCAGTGGAATCCCTTGCCGGGGGCATCCGTCGCCCGAGCGAACGGGCTACCGACCATGACCGCGTCGGCACCGCAGGCGATCGCCTTGGCGATGTCGCCGGAGCGGCCGACGGCGCCGTCAGCGATGACGTGGACGTAGCGGCCGCCGGACTCGTCGAGGTAGTCGCGCCGCGCGGCGGCGACGTCGGCCACGGCCGAGGCCATCGGCACGGCCACGCCGAGCACGGTCCGGGTCGTGTGTGCCGCACCGCCGCCGAAGCCGACGAGCACGCCGGCCGCACCGGTGCGCATCAGGTGCAGGGCGGCCTGGTAGGTCGCGCACCCACCGACGATCACCGGCACGTCGAGCTCGTAGATGAACTCCTTGAGGTTGAGCGGCTCGGCCTGCGAGGAGACGTGCTCGGCCGAGACGGTGGTGCCGCGGATGACGAAGAGGTCGACGCCGGCGTCGACGACGGCCTTGGCGAACTCCTTCGTACGCTGCGGGGACAGCGCCCCGGCCACGGTGACGCCCGAGGCGCGCACCTCGCGGAGCCGCTCGGTGATCAGCTCGGCCCGGATCGGGGCCTCATAGATCTCCTGTAGACGCCGGGTCGCGTCGACACCGCTCAGCTCGGCCAGCTCATCGAGCAGCGGCTGCGGGTCGTCGTACCGGGTCCACACGCCCTCGAGGTTGAGCACCCCGAGACCGCCGAGCTTGCCCATCGCGATCGCGGTCGACGGCGACATCACCGAGTCCATCGGCGCCGCGATCAGCGGGATCTCGAAACGGTAGGCGTCGATCTGCCAGTCGGTGCTCACTTCGGTGGTGTCGCGGGTGCGCCGGGACGGCACGATCGCCACGTCGTCGAAGGCGTACGCCCGTCGTGCTCGCTTGGCCCGGCCGATCTCGATCTCAGTCACATGACGGATTCTTCCACGGGACCGGATCGAGACCGGAAAGGCCACACGCACCAACCGGCTAGCTGCGCACCGCGGTGAGCAGCAGGTACTCCCACTTCATCACGCCGTCGGCGAGGTAGCGCTCCCCCAGGTCGGCGAGCGCGGCGTCGAGCTCGGCCGTCCGGGCGGCGTCCTCGGCGATGCCGCGATAGGCGACGATCGTCGGGCCGTAGCAGGCCTTGAAGAAGTCACGGAACTCCGCGCCGGTCGCGAACGAGTCGATGGCGACCATCCGCTTCTCGGCCCGGACCGAGGTCACGCTCTCCCCCAGCAGGCCGCGTACGTGGGTCTCGTCGCCCCATCGCGGAGGAGGCTGCGCGCCCTCGGGCGGCGGCGCCATGAACGGCTTCATCGTCGCGAACATCTGGCCGATGAAGCCCTCCGGGGTCCAACTGACCAGGCCGATCCGGCCGCCCGGCCGCACCACCCGGAGCAGCTCGGCAGCCGCCTTCTCGTGGAACGGCGCGAACATGATGCCGACACAGGACATGACGACGTCGAAGGCGGCGTCGTCGAACGGCAGCGCCTCGGCATCGGCGACGCGCCACGTGATCGAGTCGGCGCCCGCATCAGTTGCGCGGGCCTGGCCGATCTCGAGCAGCTCGGGCGTCAGGTCGCTCGCGGTCACGTCCGCACCGGCGAGGGCGGCAGGGATGGCGGCGTTCCCGGTGCCGGCGGCGATGTCGTGTACGCGGTCGCCGGGCGCGATCTCGCAGGCCTCGACGAGCACCTGGCCGAACTCGGGGATGAGCTCGTCGGCGACCCGGGCATAGTTCCCGAGGCCCCACATCACACGGTGGCGGGCCTTCAGCTCCGGCTGGACGGGTGTTGCGGTCATGTAGTCCTCCAAGGACGTCTGACCCGAGAGGAGTTCTGGAGTCTCCAGCATCGCGCCGTGCCGCCGCCCCGGATAGTTCCTCATCTGTACTTGCCGCCCGCCGTCGATAGCGGTCTACTGAAAGCACAGGGATCTCGGGCTGCACAAGGGGAAGGCGGTCCGGTGGCGGGATACGGCCAGTTCTGTCCCATGGCGAAAGCCATGGAGGTGCTCGACGAGCGGTGGACGTTGCTCGTCGTACGCGAGCTTCTGCTCGGCAGCACCCACTTCAACGAGCTGCGCCGGGGCGTGCCCAAGATGTCGCCCGCCCTGCTCTCCAAACGCCTGCGGACGCTGGAGCGCGCGGGCATCATCCAGCGCCGCGGCGAGGGGAAGCGGACGTCCTACCACCTCACCGCCAGCGGCCAGGAGCTCGCCACGGTCGTCACCGCGCTCAACGAGTGGGGTGCCCGATGGGTCGGCTCGCTGGGTCAGGCCGACCTCGACCCCCATCTGCTCCTGTGGGACATGCGCCGCACCATCCCGGTCAACGTGTGGCCACAGCAGCGCACGGTGGTCGAGTTCCGGCTCACCGACGTCGACCCGAAGGTCTCCCGCTGGTGGCTCATGGTGACCGCCGACCAGGCCGAGGTCTGCGACTTCGACCCCGGGTTCGAGGTCGACGCGCGCCTCACCGCGAGCCTGCGTACGCTCACCGAGATCTGGCGCGGTGACCTCGCCTGGCCGATGGCACTCCGCACCGAGAGGGTCTCCATCGCCGCAGCCCAAGAGGTACGCCATGCCCTGCCCTCCTGGCTCGGCCAGTCCTCCGCCGCGCGCGTCCCCCGCCCTCGTATCGAGGCGGGACGGGTTCAGCTCCAGTCGTAGGAGAGGACGAAGCCGTACGCCTCGCCGCCACCCTCCTCGGAGAGGACCAGGTCGGCCTCGCCGAGGAGGCCTTCGAGGCCACCGGTGCCGAGGCCGGGGATGACGGTGAGGTGCGAGCGGACGGTGGCGTCGGCGTATGTCCCGCTGATCCGCCACACGCACGAGCCCTCCTGGCCGGCGATGGAGCCGGTGAACTGCTCGTACGCCTCGAAGACCGCGCCGCCGGCGGGGTTGCCGTAGGCGCCGATCATCCGCGCGACTCCCGTGCCCTGGATCTCGCCGGCGTAGGTGTAGTCGGTCTCGGCGGTGGTCAGGCCGCGGTGGGGGATGTAGACGTCGTCGCCCATCTTGGTGCCCTCGCCGTCGATGTCGACGTAGGCCGCCTCGTGCCAGCGGGCGACGGTCATCATGGTGCTCGCCAAGTTGTCGTAGGTCTTGTCAGTGGTCTGTTCGGTCATGGATCCAGCCTGCTCCGGAAGCAGGGGCGCGGGATTGAAGGAACGCGCCATATCGTTGCGGCATGGCCGACGACGCCGACACTGAGAGCAGGGGCTATCCCGACGCGATCGTGCGACCGGTGACGGCGGCCCGGACGATCACCACCGAGCGGTTCGCGGTCTCACCAGAGCTGGCGGGGCACGTCGACTACCACTGGTACGTCGGCTGGGACCTCGAGCACCCGCACGACCAGCAGGTCATCCCGCAGCCCCGGATCCACGTCGCCGCCGAGGAGGGCAGGCTGCTGGTCCACGGGATCGGCCGACGCCCGTTCGTCCGGCATCTCACCGGCCGCGGCCACACGCTCGGCGTCTCGTTCCTCCCCGGCCTCTTCCGCCCGGTCCTCGGCAGCCGGGTCAGCGCGATCGCCGACCAGGTGGTCCCGGCGCAGGAGCTGCTCGGCGTCGACGACCGGCCGGCGGCCGAGCGGATCCTCGCCTCGACGGACCCGGCGCAGATGGCCGCCGCGATGGAGTCCTACCTCCTGGAGGTCGGCCTCCCCGCGGACCCGGTCGCCGAGGACGTACGCCGCTGGGCGACCCTCGCCGAGGAGGACCGCTCGATCACCCGGGCCGAGCAGCTCGCCGACCGTGCCGGCCTGAGCCTGCGGTCGCTGCAGCGCCTGTTCAGCGAGTACGTCGGGATCGGCCCGAAGTGGGTCGTGCAGCGGTTCCGCGTGCTGGAGGTCGCCGCCCGCGCCCATTCCGGTGACGTCGACTGGGCCGCGGTCGCCGCGGAGCTGGACTTCAGCGACCAGGCCCACCTGGTGCGTACGTTCCGGGACGTCGTTGGCGCTCCCCCGGCGACCTACGCGAAGGACCTCTAGCGCGCCAGGAGCTCGAGGGCGTCGGCGGCGGGGCTGCCGGGCTCGGCGTGGTAGAGGCACATCCGGTGGCTGGTCTCGGGCATCACCGGCGCCTCGTACTCGAGGTCGAACCGCCCGACGAGCGGGTGCTGGAACTTCTTGACGCCGTAGCCGCAGTCGTTGACCGGGTGCTGCGCCCACAGCTCGGCGAACTCGTCGCTCTTCTGGGTCAGCTCGCCGACCAGGCAGCTGAGCTGGTGGTCGGCCGGGTGGAGACCGGAGGAGTAGCGCATGAACCCGACGTGGGAGTAGGCGGTGGCGGCCTGCTCCACCCACAGATCGCGACCCCCGGGCTCCAGGAAGAACCGCCGGGTCAGGTTGGGCCGGTTCTCGACGTCCTCGGGCTGCTCGAAGGGCAGCTCGGGCGCGATCAGCAGGTGGCCGAGCCGGTTCCAGGCGAGCACGTCGTTGCGATGGTCGATCAGGAGCGCCGGCCCGGGCGTCGCGTTGATCAGCCGTACCGTGCTCGGCCGCGGCCGCTCGACGCGATAGCGGGCCGGGGCGGCGGTCTCGGGGCGCGCCAGGCGACGCAGGTGGTCGTGCTCCTCCGCGCTCAGCCGCAGCGCCCGGGCGAGCGCGTCGATCACCGAGTCGGAGGCGTTGTGGTGGTCGGCCTGCTCGAGACGGGTGTAATAGGTCGGCGAGACGCCGGCCAGCATCGCCAGCTCCTCACGCCGAAGCCCGGGCACGCGGCGGGCACCGTAGGACACCAACCCGGCGTCCTCGGGGCTGATCGCCGCCCGGCGGCTGCGCAGGAACTCTCCGAGCTCGGTCGTCATGGTTCCTATAGTGCGGCCGCGCCGCGATTTCTTCCTGACCCTGTCAGTGACAGGCAGGCGGGTGGGTGGCAGGACAGGTGTCTGGCTGGCGTACGCCATCTGCCAGAACGTTGAGGCCATGACCATCACTACGCAGGCCGAGCCCGTACGCCCGGCTGCCATGACCCGCGGACAGCTGCTGGTGCTCCTGCTGCTGCTCGCCTCCCAGTTCACCCTGACCGTCGACTTCTCGATCCTCAACGTGGCGCTGCCGACCGTCGGCGCCAGCCTCGGCTTCGCCGAGGCCGACGTGCAGTGGATCGCGACCGCCTTCGCGCTCTGCGCGGCCGGGTTCACGCTGCTCTTCGGCCGGATCGGCGACTACGTCGGCCGGCGGCGGGTCTTCCTGATCGGCATGGTCGCGCTCGGCGCCGCCTCGCTGCTCGGCGGGGTCGCCACCTCACCCGAGCTGCTGCTCACTGCCCGGGTCGCCCAAGGCCTCGCGACCGCCGCGGTCACCCCGGCGGCGCTCTCCTTGCTCACCGTCTCCTTCCCGGAGGGACCGCTGCGCCAGCGGGCCCTGGGCTTGAACAGCGTGGTGATGTCGACCGGGTTCACCGCCGGGGCGGTGCTGGGTGGCGTACTCACCGATCTGCTGTCGTGGCGCTGGGCCTTCCTGGTCAACGTGCCGATCGCGTTGCTGGTGGTCGCCGTCGCGCCGTTCGTGCTGCGTGACTCCGCCGACCGGGAGCGGTCGCGGCTCGACCTCCCGGGTGCCGTGCTGGTGACGTCCGGGCTGCTCGCACTGGTGTACGGCGCGACCCGGCTGGGCGAGGCCGGCATCGACGACGTGTGGGGGCTGGCGGCGATCGGCGCCGCGGTGGTGCTGCTGATCGCGTTCTGGCGGGCCGAGTCCACGCACCCGCACCCGCTGGTGCCGCTGAACATCCTCACCCGCCGGACCATCGGCTTCGGCAACATCGCCGGCTTCGCGACCTTCGCCTTCGAGTCGTCGCTGGTCTTCGTGCTGACCATGTATCTCCAGCACGTCCTCGGCCTCGACGCCCTGCAGACCGGGCTGATGCTCGTCGCGATGGGCGCGGGCGCGATCATCGGCGGATCCGTCGGTTCGCGGGTGATCGCGGCCTTCGGCGTACGCAACACCGTGGCGGTTGGACTCGCCCTCCAGGCGGTCACGACCGGCGCACTCGTCCTGATCGGGCCCTCGGTCGGCTGGCTGTGGTTCATCGGCCTGATGAACTTCATCGGCGCCATCGGACACGTCGCCGCGATCGTCGGGTTCATGGTCGCGGCGACCTCCGGGCTCCCCGACCACGAGCAGGGGCTGGCCACCGGGCTGGCGATGATGACCCAGCAGGTCGCGATCGCGCTCGGCATCCCGATCATGTCCACCGTCGCCACCGCCGCCGGCGGAGTCGCCTCGCTCGGGGCACTCCA
>JALZDD010000156.1 GCA_030862715.1 Actinomycetota bacterium
CTCAAGCCTTCCAGGCAGTGTGGCCAGGGTCGGCCGGACCCTCGACGCGGTATCGCAGATGCGTCACCCGGTCGCCCTGGACCACCTCGGGATCACTGAGCAGCACCGAGGATGCGTACGTCCCGAAGAACGGCTTTCCCTTGCCGATGAGCAACGGTGCGACATCGAGCTGAATCTCGTCCACCAGCCCGGCAGCGAGCGCCTGACCCGCCACCTCGCCGGCACACAGGCCGATCGGGGTGCCGTCGGCCAGCTCCTTCGCCTTGGCGATGCCCGCCTCGACCGAGTTCTCGAAGTGGTAGCTGGCCTCGGGGTGCCACCCCTCCGGCTTGGGCCGGTGGCTGACGACCACCACGTGGTCGCCGGTCGGCGGCTTGCCCTCCCAGCCGTTGGTGATGTCGAAGAGATGGCGTCCGATCACCATCGTCGTCGAGGTCTCCCAGAAGTCGCGTACGTAGTCCCACGACGCCTTCGAGATCCGTCCGGCACCGCCGAGCACCTCGACGTCACCGTTGTTGTACCAGTCGAACAGGTGCCCCGGCATGTCGTCCTCGTAGCCGATGAACCCGTCGACCGACACGACCGCCTGCATGATCACCGTCATCGTCCCCACCACTTCCGTTAGTCAACCGATTGGTTGACTACCAGGAAAGCCCGAAGCAGCACCGTTTGTCAACCATGTGGTTGATGAACGGTGCCGCTCGACGGTGATCCAGGCGCCTCAGGCGAGGCCGCGACGCTCCAGCAGCGGAGCGATCGGGGCCGGCCGGCCGCGCCACTCCGCATAGGACTCCAGCGGGTCCCGCGTGCCGCCGATGCCGATCACATAACGGACGTACGCCTCACCGTTCTCCCTGGTCAGGCCACCGTTCTCCTTGAACCACGCGACCGTGTCGGCATCGAGGACCTCGGACCAGATGTAGGAGTAGTAGGCAGAGGCGTAGCCGCCGAAGATGTGCTTGAAGTACGCCGTGTAGTAGCGCGACCGCACCGCCGGGTTGTCCAGGCCGACCGCCGAGAGAGCGGCCGCCTCGAACTCCTCCACCGCCTCCGGCGAGGTCGGCACCTCGGCCGGACCGAGCTCGTGCCAGGCGAGGTCGATGAGCGCGGCGGCCAGGTATTCGGAGGTCGCGAAACCCTCGTTGAACGTGGCGGACGCCTCGAGCTTGCCGAGCACGTCGGCCGGGATCGGCTCACCGGTCTCGTGATGCACCGCGTAGTTGGCGAGCACCTCAGGCCAGAGCATCCACATCTCGTTGACCTGGGACGGGTACTCGACGAAGTCGCGGTAGACCGACGTCGCCGCGAACCGCGGGTAGGTCGCCCGCGCCAGCAGCCCGTGGAGCGCGTGCCCGAACTCGTGGAAGAGCGTGTTGACCTGGTCGAAGGTGAGCAGCGTCGGCTCACCCGGCGCCGGCTTGGGTACGTTGAGGTTGTTGGTCACGACCGCCGACGGCTCACCCAGCAGCGTGTTGGCGGTGACGTAGGAGTTCATCCAGGCGCCGCCCTTCTTCGAGTCCCGGGTGTAGAGGTCGAGCAGGAAGAGCCCGATCGGATCGCCGTCGCGGGAGACCTCGAAGACGCGTACCTCGGGGTGGTAGCCCTCCAGGTCGGGCCGCTCCTCGAAGGTCAGCCCATAGAGCCGGCCGGCGGCGAAGAAGACGCCGTCGCGCAGCACCCGGTCGGCCTCGAACCACGGTCGCAGGACGGCCAGGTCGACGTCGTACTCCGAGACCCGGACCTTCTCCGCGTAGAAGGGCCAGTCCCAGGCCTCGATCGGTCCGCCTGCCGATGCCTCGAGGGCGTCCTGCTCGGCGCGGGCATTGCGAGCCGCCGGCGCCGCCAGCCGCTCCAGCATGTCGCGGACGGCCTTCGGCGTGCCGGCCGTGTTGTCGGCGGTCACCAGCCCGGCGTAGCTGTCGAAGCCGAGCAGCTGCGCCTTCTCCGCCCGCAGCCGCAGCGCGTCCAGCGCGACGCCGCGGGTGTCGTTGGCGTTGCCGCGCGAGCCGCGGGCGAGCTGTGCCTCGAACAGCCGCTGCCGGAGCTCTCGGTTCTCGAGCACCGACAGGTAGGGGTGGGCAGTGAACAGGGTCAGCGTGATCAGGAACTTGCCCGCCAGTCCCCTGCCCTCGGCGGCCGCCGCAGCCGCGGAGATCTCCCCCGGGGTCAGCCCGGCGAGCTCCTCGACGGTGTCGACGACCACGGCGAGGTCGTTGGAGTCGGCCTGCGCCGACTGCCCGAAGGCCGCCTCCAGCCCGGAGATCTCCTGGTTGAGCTCCCGCAGCCGTGCCTTCTCCGCTGGCCCCAGCGCAGCACCGGCGAGCACGAAGTCGCGGTGGTAGCGCTCGACCAGATAGCGGTCCTCGCCCTCCATCTCGGCCCGCTTCTCATAGACCGCATTCACCCGCGCGAAGAGCTCGTCGTCGAGGAGCAGCGCGTCGTGGTGGGCCGCCAGCCGCGGAGCGTACGCGGCATGGAGCTCGTCCAGATCGTCGTCGGAGTCCGCGGAGAGCAGCGAGAAGAAGATCCGCAGGACCCGGTCCAGGCGCTCGCCGGACCGCTCCAGGGCGACCAGGGTGTTCTCGAACGTCGGCTCGTCGGCGGAGGACGAGATCGCGGCGAGCGCGGCCAGCTGCTCGGCCATCCCCTGCTCGATCGCCGGGCCGTAGTCGTCGATCGCGATGTCCGCGAAACGGGGCAGACGGTGGGGCAGGTCACTGGGCTCGAGTAGGGCGTCGATCACATCGCGCACGCTATCTGAAACAGGCCGCGGACGGCCCGTGGATATCGGCTACCTTGACGTCATGGCCGACTTCGATGACCTGCTTGCCGCGAACCAGAACTACGCCGAGACGTTCGACACCGGCGGCTTCGACGGCGTCGCCCACGCCGGAGTGGCGATCGTGACCTGCATGGACTCCCGCATCGAGCCGCTGGCCATGCTGGGCCTGAGCCTCGGGGACGCGAAGATCTTCCGCAACCCCGGCGGCCGGGTGACCCCGCAGGCGATGGAGGCACTGGTGCTCGGCGTGCACCTCCTCAACGTCAAGCGCATCCTGATCGTGCCCCACACCCGCTGTGCGGTCGCCTCCAACACCGAGGCCGAGCTGCGCGCCAAGCTCGCCGAGTCCGCCGGTCAGGACGCCTCCTGGCTCCACCTGCACGTCGTCGACGACCAGGTCCGCGCGCTCGCCGAGGACGTCGCCAAGGTCCGCTCACACCCGTTCGTCCCCGAGGACGTCAAGGTCGGCGGATTCATCTACGACGTCGACACGGGTCTGCTCAACCAGAAGATCTGAGCCGACGACCCGGCGAGCGAAGCGGGTCGAGATCTACGCCTGGAAAAGACATGCGCCCCAACCACCTGTAGGCAAGAGTTGAGGCGTGAGCCTCACAGACCCGGCACAGCGCGAGATCGCCGCCCAGGCGATCGACCTGCACAAGACCTACGGCAAGGGCGCCGCGGAGGTCCGCGCGCTCGACGGCGTGAGCCTGGACCTCTATGCGGGACAGTTCACCGCCATCATGGGCCCCTCGGGCTCGGGCAAGTCAACGCTGATGCACTGCCTGGCCGCGCTCGACAAGCCAACGACCGGCGAGGTGGTCGTCGGCGGTCGCAAGCTCGGCAAGATGCGCGACCGCCGCCTCACCTCGCTGCGGCGCGACAAGATCGGGTTCGTCTTCCAGGCATTCAACCTGGTGCCGACGCTGACCGCGCAGGAGAACATCCTGCTGCCGCTCTCCCTGGCCCGGAAGAAGCCGGACCCGGGGTGGTTCGACCAGGTCATCGACACGGTCGACCTACGGCCGCGGCTCTCGCACAAACCGAGCGAGCTCTCCGGTGGACAGCAGCAGCGGGTCGCCTGTGCCCGGGCGCTGGTCTCCAAGCCCGACATCGTCTTCGCCGACGAGCCGACCGGCAACCTCGACTCGACCTCGGCCGCGCAGGTGCTCGACTTCCTGCGCCACAGCGTCGACGACCTGGGCCAGACCGTCGTCATGGTCTCCCACGACCCGGTCGCCGCCTCCTACTGCGACCGGGTGATCTTCCTGGCCGACGGCCGGATCGTCGACGAGCTGGCCAAGCCGAGCCGTGAGGAGATCCTGGCCCACATGGCCGACCTGCAGGCGCGGGCGATGGGCCTGGCTCCGATCGGCGAAGGCGCCTGAGGGTGAACGAGCGTCAGCGAGTGAACCAAACAATCGGCACGCCGCCACGTCCGTACTCTGGCGCTTGCGCAACGGAGGTGGCGGCGTGCTCCGGCTGACGCTGCGCAACCTCGCCGCGCACAAGGTGCGCCTGCTCATGTCGACGCTCGCGATCGTCCTGGGCGTGGCGTTCCTGGCCGGTGTACTCACCTTCTCGCACGGGCTCGACCGCACCTTCTCCGGGATCATCAACGGCTCCACGCCCGACGCCCAGGTACGCCCGACCAACAGCGCCAGCTCGGCCGAGGCCAGCCGCCCCGGCGGTGGCGGCGCGGCGACGCTGGAGCCGGAGGCCATCGAGAGGCTGCGTACCCTGCCGGAGGTCGCCCGCGCCGACGGGGTCGTCCAGGGCGCCGGGCTCTACGTGCTCGACACCGACGACAAGCTGGTCAGCAGCTCCGGTGCCCCGACGCTGGCGTTCAACCACACCGGAACCCCCAACCTGCTCGGCGAGCCGTCGCTCGAGCTCATCCGCGGAAGCTGGCCGACCGGGGACAAGGAGCTGGTCCTCGACGAGGCGACCGCGGAGAAGGCCGGCTACCAGGTGGGCGATGCCGTCACCCTGATCGCCCCGCAGGGCGAGACCCGCCGCAAGGTCACCCTCACCGGCACCGCCTCCTTCAACGGCGGCGGCACCGCCGGCGCGCAGCTGCTGATCTTCAGCACGACCGGCGCCCAGAACCTGTTCACCGACGGCAAGGACGTCTACTCCGGGATCTCGCTGACCGCCGCCCCCGGCATCTCCCAGAAGGAGCTCGTCGACGCCGCGGAGACGGTGGTCCCGAAGGGGTTCGAGGCCGTCAGCGGCGACAAGATGGTCGAGGAGTCCGAGGACGCGATCGGCGAGTTCCTCGACGTGATCTCGGTCTTCCTGATCGTCTTCGCGGTGATCGCGGTCATCGTCGGCGCCTTCATCATCGTCAACACCTTCTCCATCCTGATCGCCCAGCGCTCTCGCCAGCTGGCGCTGCTACGCGCGCTGGGGGCCTCGCGCCGCCAGGTCACCACCTCGGTGCTCTTCGAGGCGCTGGTGATGTCGCTGATCGCGGCCACCATCGGCGTCCTCGCCGGCTGGGGGCTCGCCCACGGCCTGGCCGCCGCCTTCCGTCAGGCAGGCCTGGAGATCGCCTCCGACGTCCTCGTCCTCACCCCACGCACCATCTGGATCTCCTACGCCGTGGGCGTCTGCGTCACCCTCGCCGCGGCCCTGCTCCCCTCCCGCCGCGCCGGGAAGGTCCCGCCGGTGGCGGCGATGCGCGAGGACACCCAGCCTCCGGCCAGATCCACCATCCTGCGTACGTCGGTGGGCCTCGTCCTGCTGGTCGCCGGGCTCGCGATCGCGGCGGTGCCACGGATCGGGGTCCCGGAGATCACTCTTCCCGGCGGCTTCGACGTGCCGACGAGCCCCGCGCTGTGGGTGGGCGTCGGGGCCGGGGTCTCGATCCTCTCGGTCGCCTGGATCAGCGCGTTCCTGGGCCGCCCGGTGCTGGCGGCGCTGCGTACGGTCTCGGGGTTCGTCTTCGGGATGACCGGCAAGCTGGCCGGCCAGAACGCGATGCGCGACCCCCGACGCACCGGCGCCACCGCGTCGGCGCTGATGATCGGCCTGGCGCTGGTCTCCCTGATCGGCGTGCTCGCCGCCTCGATGAACGCCTCGATCTCCGACGTGGTCGAGGAGCAGTTCAAGCCCGACCTGGTCGTGCAGAGCCCGACCTTCACCCCGTTCCCGACCTCGATCGGCGACGAGATGGAGAAGGTGGAGGGCGTGGCGACCGTCTCCCGTTCGCAGATCGCCCAGGCCGTCGTCGGCAAGGTGGACCTGCAGAACCCGAAGAAGAACGACGTCGAGTTCCTCTTCGGCGTCGACGAGCACCTGCCGCAGGTCTACGACCTCGACGTGCTCGAGGGCAGCGAGGACGTCAAGCCCGGCCAGGTGCTGGTCACCGACGAGGCCGCGAAGGAGCACAAGTGGCGGCTAGGCGACCGCATCGACCTCACCTTCGTCAGCGGCCGCCAGCAGCACCCGCAGATCAGCGGGATCATCGCCCAGACCCAGGTCACCGGCGACATCACGGTGCGCATCGAGGACCTCGTCGCGGCCAAGGTGCCGCGTGAGGACGCCTCGCTGAGCATCATGCTCGCCCGCGGAGCCGACCCGGCCGTCGTCCACGACCGTCTCGACAAGCTCGTCGAGGACCGGCCGGTGGTCGCGGTGCAGGACAAGGAGGAGTTCGCCGAGTCGATCAAGGGGCAGGTCAACCAGCTGCTCTACATGATCTACGGCCTGCTCGCGCTGGCGATCGTGATCGCCGTGATCGGCATCGTCAACACTCTCGGCCTCAGCGTCATCGAGCGCACCCGCGAGATCGGGCTGCTGCGCGCCATCGGTCTCTCTCGCAGCCAGCTGCGCCGGATGATCACCCTGGAGTCGGTGACGATCGCGGTCCTCGGCGCGGTTCTCGGGCTCGCCCTCGGGGTGCTCTTCGGGGTGCTGCTGCGCGACGCGCTGCGCGAAGACCTCACCAGCCTGTGGGTGCCGCTCGACCAGCTGGCGGTCTTCATGGCGATCGCCGTCGTCGTCGGCGTCCTGGCCGCGCTCCTCCCCGCCATCCGCGCGGGAAGGGAAGACGTCCTCAAGGCCATCGCCTCGGAGTAGTGTGCCTCGGGTGAGCACCGAGCACTCCGTAGACCTGCCCGAACCCACCCTCCGCGTCACCGAGCCGGAGACGGCCGCGGTCGGACTCCCCGGGGTGGCCCACTCGATGGAG
>JALZDD010000184.1 GCA_030862715.1 Actinomycetota bacterium
CGTCGACCTCGACTGGTACACCACCCGCGAGCGTGAGTACGACGAGATCCTCCCCTGGGACCACCTCGACTCCGGTCTCGACAAGGACTGGCTCTGGGCCGACTGGGAAGACGCCCTCGCCGTCGCCGACGGCGAGGACATCGAGGTCGAGGACTGCCGCTGGACCCCCTGCTACGACTGCGGCGTCTGCCCGGAGATGAACACCGACATCCAGATCGGGCCGACGGGCAAGAAGCTGCTCCCGCTGTCCGTCGTCTGAGTCGTACGACTCGTCTGGGAGGCGTCACTTTCCCGCATGTGCATGGAAGTGGCAGCGGTCGGCGCGACTTCAGCTGTCATTTCCCCGCACATGCGGGATTGTGACGGCCGCAGCTACTCGTCGCGATCTGGCTGACCGATCAGCTGATGGCGGCGGTGGCCTCGACCTCGATGAGTACGTCGGGGCGGAAGAGGCCGGCGACCTGCACCAGCGAGCTGGCCGGCGGGTTCGCGAGGTCGACGAACTCGTCGCGCACCGCCCGGATCAGCGGTAGGTCGGTGGTGGAGACGACGAAGTAGGTCAGCTTCACCACGTCCGCCCAGCTCGCGCCCGCAGCGGCCAGGGCCACGCCGAGGTTGACGAAGGTCTGCCGGGTCTGCGCCTCCCAGCCGTCGGCCACGGCGCCCTCGGCGGTGACGCCGACCTGGCCCGAGGTCACGACCAGCCGGGCGCCGGGCTCGGTGATCACCGCGTGGCTGTAGCCGGCGGGTGCGGGAAGGTCTTCGGGGGTCAGGAAATCCATCCGCCGAAGGTAGACCCGACTCGGTCTCTTTGGCGACCGGTTACCGGTTGCTCAGCCGACCGGGCGGACCCAGCGGCGCCACTCGGCCTGTGACTCGTAGCCCGAGCTCTTCCACAGCGACTGTCCCAGGTCGTTCCCCTCCAGGACCATCGCGTCGATCCGGCCCGCGCCCAGCGCCACGAGGCGAGTCTCGGCGTGGTCCAGGAGCCGGCGAGCGAGCCCCTGGCGACGTACGTCGGGGTGGACCGCCAGTCGGTAGAGGTGGGCGCGCCAGCCGTCCCATCCCGAGATCAGGGAGCCGACGACCCGTCCGTCCTCGGTGACCGCGACCGTGCAGGCCTCCGGGTCGCGCGCGATCAACGTCTCGACCTTCACTGCGGAGTCCGTCGGCCGCGAGTCGTTCTCCGCGGCCACTTCCCACAGCGCTAGAAGTGAGGGGACGTCAGCAACAACCGCTGGGCGCAACTCGATCACGGCCGGAAGTCTCCCACGCGCTCGCTCGACCACCGATAGGTTGCCGCCATGTCGGACAACAGTGCACTTGGACGCAGATATCTCGAACTCCTCGAGGCGCGGGACTGGGACGCCTGGACGGCGCTGCTGGCCGCCGACGTCGTCTACGTCATGCCGCAGACGCGCGAGCTGATCAACGGGCGCGCGTCGTTCCTCGAGTTCAATCAGACCTACCCCGGAGAGTGGCATCTGACGCCGAAGGTGGTGATCGCCGACGACGAGCGCGCCGTGGTCTGGTTCGACTGGCGGATGGGTGATGAGGCGGGCGAGTCGCAGACGTTCCTCGAGATCGCGGACGGCCGAATCACCCGCGTGACGGACTTCTGGCCGGAGGCGTATGAGCCGCCGGAGCGAGCCGTACCGGTCGAGCGTTACTGACGCGCTGGACGGCCGTCGTAGCCGACGCTGAAGCCTCAGCAGTCCGCGGCGCCGCGCATGGCGAAGTCGATGCTGACGGCGTGGTGGTCGGAGAGGCCGGTGGGGGTGACGCTGCCGTCTCCGGCGGAGAGCCAGGAGTTGGGGAGGAGGTAGTCGACGCGGCCGCCGCCGTCGTGGCTGGCACCCAACGAGGCGCCGGCGTCGGAGAGGGTGGCCAGGGCGGTGCCGAGGACGCCGGAGCCGTCGCCGGCGTTGAGGTCGCCGCCGAGGAGCTTGGCGCCGTCGTAGGCGTTGACCTTGGACATGACCGCGCCGATCTGGGCCTGCCGCAGCGAGTCGGAGGTGTGGTCGAGGTGGGTGTTG
>JALZDD010000188.1 GCA_030862715.1 Actinomycetota bacterium
GGCCGTCTCCCGCACCGCGCCGACTACTCTTCCGGCCTGTTTGCTTGCATCAGCTACTCGTTTTCTCACCACGCGATCGACCTTAGGCCATCTCCGGGACTTCCGAACATACCGACGGCATGTGAAAACGGATTGTTCACCTGTTCTCTCCTGATTCCAACGCCTCGACGTGGTTACCGTGGAGAGACTCGGGGCACGTCCGCAGCACCGCTTCGACATCGCAGCCTTCGGGAGACAGGACGAGGAAGGTACGACCATCACCGACGTGCACATCGACGAGGAGCAGCCCACCGTGGTGCTCGAGGAGCCGCAGACCACGGTGAGGCACAGCCGCGCCGGGATCCTGTTCTCGGCCTCCATCATCATCGCCCTGATCGCCTCCGTGGCCTGGCTGGCCGTCCACACGACCCGGCTCGCCGAGGGCCGGACCGGCGCCAACGTACCGACGCCGGCGCCACCCGCTCCGACGGTCCGCAACAGCGAGCCGGCCATCCCGGCGACGTACGCCGATCTGCCCGTCGGCCCCGCGACGACCCTGCCTTTCGTGGACCAGGCCGGCCGGCTCCAGCTCGGCGCGAAGCCGCAGAAGGTCTTCGGCTCCCAGATGAGCGTGGCCGGCTGGACGGTGCTGATGTACGAGCGCGCCGACAAGCCCGGTCCGGTGTGGATCGCGCGGCGCGGGTCGACCATCCAGGTCCCCGGCCTGTGGACGCAGCCGGTCCTGAGCAAGGACGGCAACCAGCTCTTCGCGCTCCAGCAGACCGACGACGCCGCCTCCGCCCTCGTCGCGGTGGACACCACGACGGGCGAGGAGTCCGACCGGCTCGTGCTCGAGGGCGCCCCTGCCGGCACCGCGGTGCTCGGCACCGACCGCACCCGGGCCTACTTCCGCACCGGCATCGTGCCCGCCCCGCCGCCAGTGCCCGGCAACTACGGCGAGCTGACCGTCTCCCGGCCGCCCGTGACCGCCTGGGAACCCGGCGAGGCCACCCAGCGCATCTCGCTGCCTCTCGGCTACCAGCAGCTGATCCCGCTGCGCCGCGGCGTACTCCTCCACAACCCCAGCGAGTGGGAGGCCCGCTTCGCCGCCATCGAGGCCGACGGCAGCCTCACCCAGCCCGGCGTCCACGCGCCGCTGCCCGGGTCGGTCGCCGACTCCCCCGACGGCTCGATCGTGGCCATCGCCCGCAACCCCAGCGACCCCGGAATGATCAGCTACGGCGCCGAGCGCGGCATCGCGGTCAACATGAGCACCTCCGAGCACATCGACCTGCGCGTACCCGACTCCGTCGAGAAGGTCTACGTCGCCGGCTTCGAGTCCGACCGCAGCGTCGTCCTCCACACCGCGACCGCCACCGACTCCTGGTACCTCCGCTGCTGGGTCGACACCGGCTCGTGCGACCGCATCACCGGCTCCCAGCGCGGCGCCGACGGCCGCCAGATCCGCCTCCCCTAGCCGAGGCGTCACCCCCGTCGGCCGAATGGGCACCTGTGGACGCCGAGACGTCGGTTACGTCGGCCGAAAACGCAGTTGTGGGAGACGAGAGTGCACTCTCGTCGCCCACGACTGACGATTCGATCCACGTCACTGCTCAGGCGTGCAGGGTGACCGGCTTGAAGGAGGGCCGGGTCGCCTCGTACGTCGCGATGTCGTCCTCGTGGGACAGCGTGATGCCGATGTCGTCGAGGCCCTCGAGGAGGCGCCAGCGGGTGTAGTCGTCGATGTCGAAGGAGTCCTCGATGGCGTCGGGGCCCTCGCCGGCACGTACGGTGCGCGACTCCAGGTCGACGGTGATCTGGGCGCCCGGGTTGTCGTCGAGGTAGTCCCACAGCTTCTGGACGACCTTCTCGTCGACCTTCGCCGCGAGCAGGCCGGCCTTGCCGGAGTTGCCGCGGAAGATGTCGCCGAAGCGGCTCGAGATGACCACGCGGAACCCGTAGTCCATCAGCGCCCAGACGGCGTGCTCACGCGAGGAGCCGGTGCCGAAGTCGGGGCCGGCGACGAGGACGGAGGCCCCGGCGTACGCCTCGTTGTTGAGGACGAAGGTCGGGTCGTTGCGCCAGGCGGCGAAGAGGCCGTCCTCGAAGCCGGTGCGGGTGACGCGCTTGAGGTAGACCGCGGGGATGATCTGGTCGGTGTCGACGTTGCTGCGGCGCAGCGGTACGCCGGCGCCGGTGTGGGTGGTGAACTTGTCCATGGTTCTCAGGCCTCCACGAGAGTCAGGTCGGCGGGCGAGGAGAGGGTGCCGCGTACGGCGGTGGCGGCAGCCACCTCCGGCGAGACCAGGTGGGTTCGACCGCCCTTGCCCTGGCGACCCTCGAAGTTGCGGTTGGACGTGGAGGCCGAGCGCTCGCCGGGGGCGAGGGTGTCGGGGTTCATGCCCAGGCACATCGAGCAGCCCGCGCCGCGCCACTCGGCGC
>JALZDD010000227.1 GCA_030862715.1 Actinomycetota bacterium
GTGTTGGCGATGTTGAAGACGTCGGCGTGCAGCCCGGAACCGAGGGCGGCGACGAGGAGCGCTGAGCGGATGAACCCGCTGGCCCGGGAGAAGAGCGTCCCCGCGGCCATCACCGCGCTGTTGGCCAGGACCGAGCCTCCGCCGGACTTCTGCTCGGTGGCTGTCACAGTTCCCCTGTCGTACGTGCTTTCTTGGCCTTCATGATGCGCCGGGTGAGACGCACGGCGATCGCCGCGAAGAGTAGCGCGCAGCCGGTTCCGACGAACCACCAGATCACTCCGCTCACCTGCGAGGGGCGGATCGGGACGGAGGCGTGGGCGCCCAGCGGGTTGCCCTTGGTGTCGGTGACGACGATCAGGGCGGTGTGGGTGCCGGTGTCGCGCATGCTTGCGGCGAGGTTGAAACTGGCCTTCGAGTTGGCGTCGAGCTGGACGGGCTCGGAGGTGGCGACCCGCAGGGACTCGTCCGTGATCGCGTCCAGCCGCACCGTGACGGGCTCGTCGAGCTCGTTGCTCAGGGTGACCTGGAACTCGCCGCCCTTCATGCTGGAGAGGATCACCTTCGGCGGTACGTCCACGGTGACCGAGCTCAGCTCGGAGCTGACCTGGCTCAACGCGTCGGCGGCCGGGTCGGCGTCACCCTTGCGGGCGGAGTAGGAGGTCGTGGTCAGGGCCTCGTTGACGATGTCGGCGGCGACCTCGTCGTTGTGGGTCAGGATCCGCTGCAGCATCTCGCCGGCGCCGATGAGCTCGTTGGCGGTGTCGATCCGGTCGGCGGAGATCTCGGCCTTCATCTCGCGGCGGGGGTAGCGGAGCTTGTCGGCGGTGATCGACGTCGGCTTGTGCCCGGTGACGGCCTGGTCCAGTGTCGAGGACGCGATCCAGGCGGCGTTGTTCCACGGGGTGACGAACGAGGCCGCGGTCTGCGGAGGGTGCCAGCCGTCGGGGATGACCGCGACGAGCGGCTTGCCGGAGCCGCGGAGCAGCGCCGCCTCGGCGACGAGACGCTGGCGCACCGAGATCGCGTCGATGGGGTCGTTGGGTCCGGGCCCGCCCGCGGCGGCGCCGGAGGAGGTCACGATCATCTGGTGACCGTCGAGGTCCGCGACGACCGGCTTGGTGCCGCGGAACATCCTGTCGCTGACCAGGTTGACCGCACCCGGCTCGAGCAGGTTGACCGCGGCGCGATCGAGGTAGCCGGTCGGCGGAGCGACGGCCGAGGTCGCCTTGATGCCGAGCTCGGCGAGCGACTGGGCCGTGTGCTCACGCGCCGTGGCCAGCAGGTCGGGGTCGGTGGTGGCGAGCGCGGACAGGTCCGGGTCGGCGTACGGGAGGGCGAGCAGGTTGTGGCCGACGAGCGCGTCCTCGAGGCGACCCAGCCAGACCGTCGCGGCCTTCTGCGCGGCCTCGGCCTCCTCGTCGATCGCCTTCTCGGCGTCGGTGTCGGTGCTGGGCGAGGGACTCGGCAGCAGCGCGGAGGCCGAGGGCGACGCACTCTGGCTCCCGCTCTCCTCCGGCTCCTCCTCACCCTCGTCGGTCGGCGCCAGGTTGCGGGCGGGGTTGCCCTCGGCGAGGTTGCGTACGGCATCGATCAGTGCCGGGTCGATGGCCCAGGTCAGGCCGGGCATCTCGGAGCCGGTCTCGAGCATCCGGAAGAGGCGTCCGCCGGCGCCCAGGTCGCGGGTCCAGCCCGGGAGGTAGTTCACGCTGCCGTCGCCGTTGTAGACCACGCTGCGCCGCAGCGGCATCACCAGGGAGACCTTCTCGGCCTTGGCCTTCTTGTTGGGCTCCTTGACCAGCGGAAGGAAGGTGCGTGCCCGACCGTCGGCGGTGTTCGGCGTGGTGGCGCCCAGCGCGTGGACCCCGAACCAGTAGACCCCGGCCTCGTTGACCTGCAGCAGCTTGCGCGGCACCGAGAGCGACCACGAGTACGTCTCGCCGGGCTCGAGGTCGGGGATCGCTGCGTACGTCCCCTCGGTCACGATCCGCTCGCCGACCAGGGAGTCCGCGGGCATCTCGGCGGCCGCGGCCAGCTCCGCGGAGGTGGTCATCGGCGTGTCGCCGACGAACGGGTAGACCTTGACGCCGTGCCACTCCTCTTGAGTGGTGTTGGTGATCCTGCCGCCCACGGTGATCCGGCCCTTGGTGCGGCCGTCGAGGCTGACCGTGTCGAGCTGGTCGATGCTCATCGCCAGCGGGTCGGACTCCTCGGGCTCTTCCACGGCCCGGGCCGGAGCGGCCAGCGT
>JALZDD010000231.1 GCA_030862715.1 Actinomycetota bacterium
TCCGCGAAGAAGACCTTCTTCGCCGGTGGTGACCTCAAGAACATGATCCAGGTGCGGCCGGAGAACGCCGCCCAGGTCTTCGAGGAGGTCGAGTCGATCAAGGCGACCCTCCGCAAGCTGGAGACCTTCCCCAAGCCGGTCGTCGCGGCGATCAACGGCGCCGCCCTCGGTGGCGGTCTGGAGATCGCGCTGGCCGCCCAGCACCGCATCGCCCTGGACGCCCGCTACGACATCGGCCTACCCGAGGTCTCCCTCGGTCTGCTCCCGGGCGGCGGTGGCGTCACCCGCGTCGTACGCCTCCTGGGCATCATGACCGGGCTGATGGACGTGCTGGGTCAGGGCACCAAGTTCAAGCCGGCCGCTGCGAAGGAGAAGGGTCTGGTCGACGAGCTCGTCTCCTCCCCCGAGGAGCTCGTTCCCGCCGCGAAGGCGTGGATCAAGGCCAACCCCGACGAGATCGCGCAGCCGTGGGACAAGCCGGGCTACAAGATGCCCGGTGGCAAGCCGACCTCGCCGGCTCTCGCTGGCTTCCTGCCCGCGTTCCCGCCGATCCTGCGCAAGCAGCTCAAGCAGTCCGACATGCGCGCGCCGAAGGCGATCCTGTCGGCCGCGGTCGAGGGTGCGATGGTCGACTTCGACACCGCCACCCGGATCGAGTCGCGCTACTTCACCTCGCTGGTCACCGGCCAGCAGTCGAAGAACATGATCCAGGCGTTCTTCTTCGACCTCGGCGCCATCGGCGCCGGCACGCTGCGTCCTGACGGCGTCGAGAAGTTCACCGCGACGAAGGTCGGCGTGCTGGGTGCCGGGATGATGGGTGCCGGCATCGCGTACTCCTTCGCCCGTGCCGGTGCCGAGGTCGTCCTCAAGGACGTCGCCATCGAGTCGGCCGAGAAGGGGAAGGCCTACACCGCCAAGCTCAACGAGAAGGCGGTTTCCCGCGGCAAGCTGACCCAGGAGAAGGCCGACGAGATCCTCAACCGGATCACCGCGACGGTCGCGCCGGAGGACTGCGCCGGCGTCGACGTCGTCGTCGAAGCGGTCTTCGAGGACGTCGCGCTGAAGCAGAAGGTCTTCAGCGAGATCGCCCCGTTCGTCAACGAGGACGCGGTGCTCTGCTCCAACACCTCGACGTTGCCGATCACCGAGCTCGCCAAGGGGATCGACCGCCCGGCCGACTTCATCGGCCTGCACTTCTTCTCGCCCGTCGACAAGATGCCGCTGGTCGAGATCATCAAGGGTGCCGAGACGAACGACGTCGCCCTGGCCAAGGCGTACGACGTCGTCCAGCAGATCAAGAAGACCCCGATCGTCGTCAACGACAGCCGCGGCTTCTACACCTCGCGCGTGATCGGCACCCAGATCCAGGAGGGTCTGGAGCTGCTCGCCGAGGGCTTCGCGCCCTACTCGCTCGAGCGTGCCGCGACCCAGGCCGGGTTCCCGGTCGGGCCGCTGCAGATCGCCGACGAGCTCAACCACGAGCTCATGGTCAAGATCGCTCGTACGACCCGCGAGGCGGCCGGCATCGAGGAGCTGACCACCACCGAGAAGGTGCTCACCCCTCTCATCGAGGCGGGTCGCTCCGGCAAGTTGAAGGGCGCCGGCTTCTACGACTACACCGACGGCAAGCGCGGCTCGATCTGGGCCGACCTCGGCAGCGTGTTCCCGGTCGCCGAGAAGCAGATTCCGCTCAAGGACGCCGAGGAGCGGATGCTCTTCATCGAGGCCCTGGAGACGGCGAAGTGCTTCGAGGAGGGGGTCATCACCTCCGCCGCGCACGCCAACATCGGATCCATCTTCGGCATCGGCTTCCCGCCGCAGACCGGTGGTGCGGCCCAGTTCATCACCGGCTACGAGGCCGCTGACGGCTCGATCGGCATCGAGGCGTTCCTGGCTCGTGCCGACGAGCTGGCCGAGACGTACGGCGAGCGGTTCCGCCCGACGCAGTACCTCCGCGACCTCGCGGCGAAGGGTGAGGGCTTCCCGGCCTGATCCTGGCTCATCCACTGCGATGTGGTGAACCGGCACGGATCCTGTGAAGGAACCGTGCCGGTTCGCTATTTGCGGCGCTGTCGCGGCTGGGCCCGTGCCAGTCTTTACCTTCCGCAGAGGTCGAGGAGGACGTACGTGGCGATGCGAGGCAGCACACGAAGGCGCGGGTTCTGGGTGGCGGGCGTGATCGTCGCGGTCGTCCTGGTCGTGATCGGGTGTGTGGCCGTGATGGTCTGGGACCGGAACGGTGGGTCCAGGGCGCCGGCTCTCGAGCTCTCCGACGACTGGCGGTCCGTCTCCGGCGTACGCGACGTGGTGGCTGTCGACGAGTCGCGTCGCGTTCCAGGGGAGGACTTCGGCGAGGAGGACCGCTGGGAGCACTCCGTCCGCGTAGAGGTGAGCCTGGAGGACGACCTGACCGGAGCCCAGGCGGGCGCGGCCGGCCAGGAGGTGCTCCGGTTGCTGGAGCCCGAGATCGCCCGGCTCGTGCCGGAGGCACCCGCCGACCGGATCAGCAGAGCGTTCACGCTGGGCTCGACGGAGAGCTCGGTGGGCGCGAGTGAGCTGGACCCGCTCGAAGCCGTGGGCGATGCGCTCGCCGATGCCGTCGCACTGCGCGAGGCCGGTGCCACATCGGTGTCGCTGAGCGTCTCCGGCGAGCGGGCCGACAGCCCTGCCAAGGCCGACGTGCGGGCGCCGAAGGACGCGCTGACCGCCCTCGCCACAGTCGCACGCAGCTCCCAGCGCCCGGTGGACCATTTCGGCGGCCATGCCTGGTACCGGTCGAACGAGCTCCCCGATCCGGCCGCGGTGAAGCTGGTGGTGGGCGCTTCCGCGCGGCCGTCGGTGACCACGGCGCAGCTGTCCGCTCCCTACGATCCGCTGACCGTCCTGGTCGAGGCCGCGGAGGGCGACCGCCTGATCGACGACGTCAGCCGGTGGCTCACGGCATATGACGGCTATCCCGGGCGGTCGGGCCAGCCGCTGGCGTACGTGGTCCAAGGCACGCACGGTGGCAAGGTCGAGGGCTGGGTCGGCGGCGTGCGTAGGCCCTGACGAATGGCTGGCAGAGTCCGCGATCCGGCGATGACGGCTGAGCGCCGCCATCGCCGGGTCGGAGCGGGTCAGCGGATGGTGCTGGTGGCCGCTGAGGTCGTCGTCTTCGTGTAGTAGCCGGCCTTGCGGCCGGTCACGCGGACGCGGATGCGGTCGTTGCGGTCGACGGACCGAAGGCGGTACGTCTTCCCGGTGGCACCCGAGATCGCGACTCCGTTGCGCAGCCACTGGTAGGAGAACGTGATCCCCGACGGCTTCCAGGTGCCGGGGTAGGCGGTGAGCAGATAGCCGACCCTGCGGGTGCCGCCGATGGTCGGCGTGGCCGCGGTGAGATAGCCGGCCGCGATCCTCGCGGTCGCAGCGCTGGCCCGGACTCCTGGGTTGGCGGCGGGCCAGGACGAGGAGTACGCCGTCACCCGGACCCGGATCTCCTTGGTGTGGTCGGAGCCGGTGAGCTTGTACGTCGAGGCCGTGGCGCCCGAGATGGCGACGCCGTTGCGCAGCCACTGGTACTTCACCGTCGTGGCGGTCGGGCTCCAGGAGCCCTTCGTCGCGGTCAGGGTGTAGCCGACCCGCGCGGAGCCGCTGATCGTCGGCGGCGCGGTGCTCGCGATCGTCTGCGGGTTGCAGGTGTAGAGCTCGAGCTCGTCGACGTACCAGCCGAGGAACGAGTACTCGCTGTCGCCACGTACGACCCACTGGAACTGAACGGTCTTGCCGGCGAAGGCGGACAGGTCAACGCGGGAGCTCATCCACCCGTTGGAGTCGCCACCGAATCCGGTCAGCGGCCGCGTGGGACTGTTGAGGAGCAGCTTCTGCTTCGGGCCGTTCACCCAGGCGGTGGACGGGATCGCCGTCGCGACCCCGTTGACCAGCAGGCGCGCCTCACCGCCGTCGTAGTACTGCGGCGTGGGGTGGGCCGGGTCGCTGCCGGTGTACCACTCGAAGAGGTACCAGTGGCTGAACCGCAGATAGGTCCGTTTGCCGGTCGGCACCTGGATGCCGGCCGTCGTCAGGCCACTGGAGGTCGGGTCGCCGTAGGCCTCCGGGTCAGGGTTCATGCCGAAGTCGGAGCCGTTGCCGTCGCGGTCGTTGGCGGGGATGCCCTGCGCAGCGTCGGGCGCCTGGTTCCACAGGACACCGCGGCTGAGCGACGGGTTCGCCATCGTGGCCTTGCCGGTGCTCCCGGCGGGGCAGGTGTTCGGCGCTTCCGCGGGCCGGGTCGCGCCCGCCTTGGTGGGCGACTTGGCCAGCTCGGTCGCGTCGGTGGCGAGGTTGACCTGGGTGCAGTCGTCCAGGGTGAAGCCGGCGGTGCCGGCGGCCACCAGCGCGGAACAGCCGTTGGCCAGCGTACGGCGCAGGTCTACGTACTGGCTTCCGGAGACGAGGTGCTGGATCGAGTAGAGGTACAGCGTCGCGGTCTTCTGCAGGGTCGGGTCGGCGCCGTCGATGCCGGTGACGGTGCGACCGTTGAAGGTGCCGCCCTGGGAGATGAGGTACGCCGTCTTGTTGCCGACGCCGCTGTTGGTGTGCAC
>JALZDD010000235.1 GCA_030862715.1 Actinomycetota bacterium
CGTCATGACGCGCCGACTCGGCGGGATTTCTGGTCAGAACGAGCCGACTCGGCGGGGTTTGTCGCTCAGAGGACCGCGCCGCGTGGCGCGACTTCCACCGTGGAGACCCCGCGGGCGTACAACAGCAGCAGCCGATCGCCGTGCCTGCAGCGGATGACGCCGGTGTCGCTCGACAGCACGGTGGCGAGGTGGTCGATCGCCTCCGCCTCGCTCGCCGTCTCCGCGTCGTCATAGGTGACGTCCATGCTGTCACCGCCGATGAGCCTTACGCGAAGGACGATGCCGGCCATGTCACAGGCCGATCTCTTGTGACGTCGACATGATGTCCGCCTCTCGACCGGTACAAGCGGTGTCCGGATGGAGGCCTCAGGTCCGGTCAGTCATCCCAAATCTACGCCCGACCACCAAGGCGAGATCAGACCAGCGCGCTCAGCGGCGTGGGCTTGCGGCCGCCGACCTGCTCGACGACGTCGGTGACGGTGGCGAGCTTGCCGAGGCGGGTCGCGGTGCCGAACGAAGTGAGCAGCGGGGCGATGAAGTCCGGGAGCCCGGCGGAGACCAGGCCGGCGGTGTAGGCCTCGTCGTCGACCTGGACGACCTCGACCGGCTTGCCGGACTTCTGGGCGGCGAGCTCGGCCAGATCGGTCGCGGTGTAGGCCTGCGGGCCGGTGACCTCGTACGCCTTGCCCTCGTGCCCCTCGCCCGTCAGGACCCCGGCGGCGACGGCCGCGCAGTCGGCGCGGGTGACGTAGGCCGCGCCGCCGTCGCCGACGTTGGTGACCAGCTGTCCGGTCGCGCCGGCCTGGGCGACGGAGTCGACCTGCATGTCGGCGTAGAGGTTGTTGCGCAGCATGGTCCACGCCAGGCCGCTCTCGCGCAGTGCGTCCTCGGTGGCGGCGTGGTCGGCGACGACGCCGGCAGGGTTGTCCGCGGTCGGCTCGGAGACCGAGGTGTAGGCCATGTGGCGTACGCCTGCCTTGACGGCCGCCTCGATCGCGGCGAGGTGGCCCTCGACGCGGGCACCGACGGCGTCGGTCGAGATCAGCAGTACGCGCTCGACGCCGGCGAAGGCCTCGACCAGCTCATCCGGCTTGCTGAAGTCGGCGGCACGGACGTCGGCACCGCGCTCGGCGTAGTCGGCGAGCTTGGCGGGGTCGCGGGTGAGGAGCACGACCTCGGCGGGGTCGACGGTGGTGAGGAGCTGGTTGGCGACGAGTCGGCCGAGCTGGCCGGAGGCACCGGTGATGGCGATGGTCATGGAAGTCCTATCGGTAGTGCCGTAACTGTAGTCACGGCGGTGACGGTTTCATAAATGTAGTCATACCGATGGCAATAAGGCAAGATGTGGGTATGGCCGCCCCGACGAACACCCGTTTCGCGGTGGCCGTCCATGTCCTGACGTACCTCGCCTCGTGCGCTGCCGCCGGCCGCACGACCCCCGTCAGCTCCGACGAGCTCGCCGGCAGCACCGCGGTCAACCCGGTCCACGTACGCAAGGTGCTCGGACCGCTGCGTACGGCCGGTCTGGTTCGGTCCCGTCCCGGCGCCCACGGGGGATGGGAGCTGGCGGTCGACCCGAAGACGGTGAACCTCGCCCAGGTGTGGCAGGTGCTGCAGGGCGACGACCAGGTCCTCGGGATCCATGGCCCCAACCCCGCCTGCGCGGTGGGTGCCAACATCCAGGTTGTGCTCGTCGACCTCGACCGCCGGGTGGCCCGAGCCGTCCTCGACGAGCTTTCGGGGATCACGCTCGACGACGTCATGTCGACGGCCGGGTTCAACGCGGACGACTTCGCGATCCTGCTGCCCTGAGGCCGTTTCGCGCTTGACCGCAACGACCACAACGTCCGTTACGACGGCAACGTTGACCTGTGGTGCGCGTCACCCACAGTCTCGGGTGTCACCACGTGACGGTCAGCACACAGCGTAGAGAACCAGGATCGGCAATGCTCGTAGCACTCGGCTTCATGATGGTCGCCCTCTTCATGTTCCTGATCATGTCCAGACGGGCGACCCCGGTCGTCGGGCTCATCGCGGTGCCGGTGGCGTTCGGCATCGCCGCGGGCGCCGGACTTGGGATCGGCGACATGATCATCGACGCCGTCAAGGAGCTCGCGCCGACCGCGGCGATGCTGTTCTTCGCGATCATCTTCTTCGGGATCATGATCGACGTCGGTCTGTTCGACCCGCTGGTCAAGCTGATCCTGCGGATGGTCGGCCACGACCCGATGCGGCTGGTCGTCGGGACCGCTGTCCTCGCGATGGTCGTCTCGCTCGACGGCGACGGGTCGACCACGTTCATCATCGTGACCTCCGCGCTGCTCCCGCTCTACCTGAAGCTCGGGGTGAGCCCGGTCGTGCTCACCGTCGTAGCCGGCCTCGCCAACGGCGCGATGAACATCCTCCCATGGGGTGGCCCGACCGCCCGGGCCGCTGCCTCGCTCGGTGTCTCTCCGTCCGACGTCTTCGTGCCGATGATCCCCGCGATGATCGCGGGCCTGGTTGTCGTGCTGGGCTTCGCGGTCCATCTTGGATACCTCGAGCGCCGCCGGATCGGCTCGCTGGAGCTGACCGAGATGACCGAGATGGCCGAGGAGCGAGTCCTGGTCGGTGCCGGCGCCCCGGCCTCGGGCACGGCTGCTGCCCCGGGAACCGGCTCGGGAGGCAATGACGAAGGCGACGACGCCGACTGGTTCGCGGAGGGGCTCGACCCCAAGCGCTCGACGCTGCGACCAGGGCTGTTCAGGTTCAACGCGCTCCTGACCGCCACGCTGCTGGTGGTCCTCGTGCTCGACATCCTGCCGATCCTGGTGCTCTTCATGGTCGCCGCCGCGATCGCGCTGGTCGTGAACTTCCCGCAGGTCAAGGAGCAGCAGGAGGCGATCACCCGGCACGCCCCGAGCATCGTCTCCGTGGTGGCGATGGTCTTCGCCGCGGCCGTGCTGACCGGAGTGTTCCAGGGCACCGGCATGGTCGAGGCGATGGCACGGTGGCTGATCGACATCATCCCGCCCGCTCTCGGCCCGCACATGGCGGTGATCGCCGGCGTACTCAGCCTTCCGTTCACCTTCTTCATGAGCAACGACGCCTTCTACTTCGGCGTCCTCCCGGTGCTCTCCGAGGCGGCCGCGACCTATGGCATCGCTCCGGAGGAGATGGCGCGCGCCTCGATCACCGGTCAGACCTTCCACATGCAGAGCCCGCTCGTGCCCGCCATCCTGCTGCTGGTGACCTTGGCACGGGTGCCCCTCGCCGATCACCACAAGAAGGTGCTGTGGCGCGCGGCCGCGGTGTCGCTCACGATGCTCGCCATCGGGGTGCTGACCACGGCGATCCCGTTGTAGCCGATAGCCTCCTGGATGTGGAGCTATATGGGGCCGCCGACCGCGAGCGGATCGTCGCAGAGCCGCCCAAGCGGGTGGTCGCGCCGGAGCGTACGCAGTTCGAGCGCGACCGCGCCCGCGTGGTGCACGCCGCCTCGACCCGACGGCTCGCGGCGAAGACCCAGGTCGTGGGGCCACAGGCCGACGATTTCGTACGCAACCGGCTGACCCATTCGCTCGAGGTCGCCCAGGTCGCGCGGGATCTGTCGCGTGCCCTGAACGGGCCGGACTCCCCACAGCCCGACATCGCCGAGACCGCGGCCCTCGCGCACGACCTGGGACACCCACCGTTCGGGCACAACGGCGAGAACGTGCTCGCCGAGCAGGCGAAGGGCATCGGCGGGTTCGAGGGGAACGCACAGACGCTGCGGATCCTGACCCGGCTGGAGGCGAAGACCTTCGACGCCGACGGGCGCTCGGTCGGGCTCAACCTGACCCGGGCGACGCTGGACGCCTGCACGAAGTACCCGTGGGGCTTCGGTGAGCGGAAGGGGTCGAAGTTCGGGGTCTACGAGGACGACCTGCCGGTCTTCGCCTGGCTGCGCGCGGCTGATGCCGGCCAGCGGCAGTGCGTCGAGGCGCAGATCATGGACCTCTCCGACGACGTCGCCTACTCCGTCCATGACGTCGAGGACGGCATCGTCGCCGGCAAGATCGACCTCGCCCGGCTCGACCTCGACGGCGTGGCTGCGACCGTCGCCGACTGGTACGTCCCCGGCTTCGACCGCGCTCTCGTGGCCTCGACCATCGCCGACCTGAGCGCCGCCGGCTGCTGGATCCCCGAGGGCGCTGCGTACGACGCCTCTCGTCGCTCGCGAGCCATGCTCAAGAACCTGACCTCCGACGTCATCGGCCGGTTCTGCGGGGCTGTGCGGGAGGCGACGTACGCCGCCGGCGGCGGTCCCTACGTCCGCTACGGTGCCGACCTGGTGGTGCCGGAGCAGACCCGCCTGGAGATCGCGCTGCTGAAGGGGATCGCGGCGCACTACGTGATGCGCACCGACGAGCGGGCCGTGAAGATGGACCGCCAGCGCAACGTGCTCGGCGAGCTCCTCGAGCACCTGGTCTCCACTGGGCCGGACGACCTCGACCGGCAGTTCGCCGACGACTGGCACGACGCGGCCGACGACGCCGCCCGGCTCCGCGTCGTCATCGACCAGGTCGCCTCGCTCACCGACATCACCGCGCTGTCCTGGCACGAACGGCTCTGCCGTCGCGCTTGACCACCATTGCGATCACGACATTTAAGCGTTACCTTAAATGTCGTGACCGATGCCTGGTACGCCGTCTCCGACTCCACCCGCCGCCAGATCCTGGCCCGGGTGGCCGCCGGGCCATGCTCGGTGGGCGAGATCACCGACGCCCTGCCGGTGAGCATGGCCGCGGTGTCCCAGCACCTCAAGATCCTGCGCGAGGCCGGGCTGGTGTCGATGACCCCGGCCGGACGGCGCCGGATCTACCAGGCCCGGATCGAGGGCCTGGCCGAGCTGCGCGCCGAGCTGGATACGTACTGGACCGAGGCGTTGCATTCGTTCAAGCAGGTGGCTGAGGACAGCTACCGGGCAGAGAAGGAGCAGTAATGAGCACAACCCGCGAGAAGACCTCCGTGGATCTGGAGATCACCGTCGACGTCCCGGTCGAGCACGCCTTCAAGGTGTTCACCGAGGACTTCGACCGGATCAAGCCGCGCGAACACAACATGCTTCCCGTCGAGATCGCCGAGACGGTGCTGGAGCCCCGCGTCGGCGGCCGCGTCTACGACCGCGGCGTCGACGGCAGCACCTGCCAGTGGGCGCGCGTCCTCGCCGTCGAACCGCCCCACCGGCTGGTGATCTCCTGGGACATCACCCCCGGATTCGAGCTCGAGCCCGATCCGGCGCGGTGCAGCGAGGTCGAGTTCACCTTCACCTCGGTGGGAGCCGAACAGACCCACGTACGCCTCGAGCACCGGCATCTCGACCGGCACGGCGCCGGGTGGCAGGGCTGG
>JALZDD010000250.1 GCA_030862715.1 Actinomycetota bacterium
CGCTCCTGCACTGCATCGAGGAGGAGGGCTTCACCGCCGCCTTCGGCGGTGGCCGCCGCGACGAGGAGAAGGCGCGCGCCAAGGAGCGGGTCTACTCCCACCGCGACGAGTTCGGCCAGTGGGACCCCAAGATGCAGCGCCCCGAGCTCTGGTCGCTCTACAACGGCCGCCTGCACGAGGGCGAGCACATGCGGGTCTTCCCGATCTCCAACTGGACCGAGCTGGACATCTGGGACTACATCGGCCGCGAGGGCATCGAGATCCCGCAGGTCTACTTCACTCACCAGCGTCGCGTCTTCGAGCGCGACGGCATGCTGCTGACCGAGACCCCGCTCAACCCGCTGCGCGAGGGCGAGGTCGTCACCGAGCGTACGGTCCGCTACCGCACCTGCGGCGACATGACCCTGACCGGCTGCGTCGAGTCGACCGCATCCACCATCCCCGAGATCATCGAGGAGGTCGCCGCTGCCCGGGTCACCGAGCGTGGCGCGACCCGCGGTGACGATCGGTTCTCCGAGGCCGCCATGGAGGACCGCAAGAAGGAAGGCTACTTCTGATGGCCATGGACCTCCTGAGGTTCGCCACCGCCGGCTCGGTCGACGATGGCAAGTCCACCCTCATCGGGCGGCTGCTGTTCGACTCGAAGTCGATCTTCACGGACCAGCTCGAGTCGGTCGAGAAGACCTCGCAGGACAAGGGCCACGGCTACGTCGACCTGTCGCTGCTGACGGACGGACTGCGGTCCGAGCGCGAGCAGGGCATCACCATCGACGTGGCCTACCGCTACTTCGCGACGCCCAACCGCAAGTTCATCATCGCCGACACCCCGGGCCACGTGCAGTACACGCGCAACATGGTCACCGGTGCCTCCACCGCCGACCTCGGCCTGGTGCTCGTCGACGCTCGTCACGGGCTGACCGAGCAGTCGCGCCGTCACGCGGTGCTGCTCTCGCTGCTGCGAGTGCCTCACCTGGTCCTGTGCATCAACAAGATGGACCTCGTGGACTACTCCCAGGAGGTCTACAACAAGATCTCGGCCGAGTTCACCGCGTTCGCGACCAAGCTCAACATCCCGGACCTCGAGGTCATCCCGATCTCGGCGCTCCAGGGTGACAACGTGGTGACCCGCTCGACCAGCATGGACTGGTACTCCGGCCCGACGCTGATCCACCACCTCGAGCACGTCCACGTCGCCTCCGACCGCGACCTGGTCGACGTGCGCCTCCCGGTGCAGTACGTCATCCGGCCGAAGTCCGATGACCACCACGACTACCGCGGCTACGCGGGCCAGGTCGCTGGTGGAGTGCTCAAGCCGGGCGACGAGGTCATGGTGCTTCCCTCCGGGATGACCAGCAAGATCGCCGGGATCGACCTGTTCGACAAGGAGATCCCCGAGGCGTTCCCGCCGATGTCGGTGACCGTCCGGCTCGAGGACGACGTCGACGTGAGCCGCGGCGACATGATCTCGCGGGTCAAGAACGCCCCCGAGCCGAGCCAGGACATCGACGCGATGATCTGCTGGATGACCAACGCTCCGCTGCGTCCGCGGCAGAAGCTGGCCATCAAGCACACCTCCAACTCGGCGCGAGCGCTGGTCAAGGACATCCAGTACCGCTTGGACGTCAACAGCCTCCACCGCGACCTGGAGACCAAGGAGCTCGGCCTCAACGAGATCGGCCGCGTCCAGCTGCGCACCACCAAGCCGCTGCTGTGCGACCCCTACTCGAAGAACCGCACCACCGGCTCCTTCATCCTCATCGACGAGGCGACCGGCGTCACCGTCGGTGCGGGCATGATCAACGACTGAGCGCGTTTAGCCACTGCCGAGTCGGCGCAAACGGACCGGAGCGCAGCGAGGACCGGATTGCGCCGACTCGGCGTTGGCAAACGCCGCCGGCTATCTCAACCGACCTCACCAGGTGATCTTGTGCCTCAGCAGTTCTCTCCCACGCCGCGCGAGCTCGACGACATCGAGCTGATCGTCTCCGGCGCCCTCCCTGGTCCGCTGAACGCTCCTGGGTCGGCGTTGACGCTCGCCCTGCCGGCCTCGGTCGCCGAGAGCGGTGCCGCGGACGGTGCAGTGGAGATCGTCGACCCCGAGGGCCTTCCGCTGGCCCGGGTCACCTGGCCCGCGGGCGAGGTCACCGGCCTCTCCTCCCCCGCCTACGGTCCCTTCCGGCGGCTCCACCTCACCCCGGAGCAGACCCGGAAGGCGTACGCCGGGCGGACGGTCGTCCCGGTCACCGACGCCCTCACCACCGCCGAGATCGCGGAGATCGCGGCCCTCGGGCCGGTGCTGCTGCTCGCTCTGGTCGGGCACGGCACGCCGTCGCTCTCCCCTGTCGCCCTGCTGCGCGCCTCGTTGCTGGCCGCAGAGGACCTCCCCGACGCGGCCGTCGTAGCAGTGCCGCTGGCTTCGCACGACGACCCAGAGGCAGACCATGCCCTCGGCGTGGCCGTGGTGGAGGCGTACGCCGGGGGTGACCCGATCCACGCGCTCACCTCGGGCAGCTCGACCGAGTCGGCCGACTACACCGAGGCGATCGCCGCGGTCATCGCCTCCGACCAGCCGGCGCCCGAGGACCAGGGCCTGGTCATCTTCTTCACCGGCCTGTCCGGCTCCGGCAAGTCGACCCTCGCCCGCGCCCTGATGGACAGGATCCTCGAGCAGGGCGCGCGCACGGTCACCTCGCTCGACGGCGATGTCGTGCGCCGCAACCTGTCGGCCGGGCTGACCTTCTCCAAGGAGGACCGGGAGACCAACATCCGCCGGATCGGATGGGTGGCCGCCGAGATCTCTCGCCACGGCGGGCTCGCCGTCTGCTCCCCCATCGCGCCCTTCGACTCCACCCGCCAGGACGTACGCGGCTACGTCGACGACGCCGGCGGCGCCTTCTTCCTGGTGCACGTGGCCACGCCGCTGGAGGAGTGCGAGCGGCGCGACCGCAAGGGCCTCTACGCCAAGGCCCGGGCCGGCGAGATCCCCGAGTTCACCGGGATCTCCTCGCCCTACGAGGAGCCGGCCGACGCCGACGTACGCGTCGACACCACCGGCCGCTCGATCGAGGACGCCCTGGACGACGTCATCGAGGGCCTTCGCGAGGCCGGCTACCTCAACCTCGCCTGAGCCCTCGACTCAGCGGTCGCGGTAGACCAGCCCGGACAGGCGCCAGGCGAGCATCCGGCGGAAGCGCGGGAGCCTCGCGAGAGCGGACAGCACCAGGTTCCGTACGCTGCGCCGAACCCCCTGCGCGATGCCGAACCAGGTCAGGCGGTCGGAGAGCGCGATGACCTCCTCGGCGACGGGCCGGCGGCGGGCGGCATAGTCGTCGAGCGCGGCCTCGTCGCCGCGCGCGATGGTCGCGACAAGAGCGTCGCCGAGCACGACCGCGTCCTGGAGGCCGGTGTCCATGCCCTGGCCGCCCGCGGGGCTGTGCACGTGGGTGGCGTCGCCGGCGATCAGCACCCGGCCCGCGCGGTAGGCGTCGGCGACGCGGTGGTGGACCCGGAACCGCGAACCCCACAGGACCTCGGTGACCGTGACCGGGCTCGCGCCCGCCTTCAGTGCGGGACCGCGGCGGTCGAGGAGGCCCTGGACGTAGTCGACGTCGGGCTCCGTCGGCGCCTCGAGGACCGGTGCGACGAACCGGAACGAGCCGTCGGGCAGGGGCGCGGAGACCAGGGTGCCCTCGGGCGAGAAGTAGAGGATGACCTCGTCGTGCGGCAGGTCGCCCTCGATGCGTACGTCGGCGAGACTGAACGACTCGGCGTACTTTCCTCCCTGGAAGCCGATCCCGGCCTTGTCGCGCACGGTGGAGTGCATGCCGTCGGCGCCCATGAGGTAGCGCGCCCGGATCTCGGTGCCGTCCTCGGTGGTGGCGGTGACGCCGGCGTCGTCCTGGACGAGGTCGACGAGGGTGAGCGGCCGGCGTACGTGACCGCCGAGCTCGGTGAGGCACTCGAGGAGAACCCGCTCGGTGACCGCCTGGGAGACCATGAGGGCGTAGGGGAACTCGCTGGGGAGGTCGTCGAAGCGGATCGGCACCAGGACCTTGTCGCGGTCACGGATGGTGAAGCGCGGCGCCTCGATGCCCTCCTCGACCAGGCGAGCTGAGACGCCGAGGTCCGCGAGCACCTCCAGGGTGCGGGCGTGGACAACGGCCGCCCGGGAGGTGTTGTCCCCGGAGGCCTGGTTGTCGATGACGGTGACATCGATGCCGGCCGCGGCCAGCTTGGCCGCCACCGCCAGCCCGGTGGGGCTTCGGCAACAAGGAGGAGCTCTTCAAGCTCGCCGCCTCGATCGACCTGGCCCTCCCTGACCTCTCCACGACCCCGGAGGGCGAGGTCGGCCGCGTGATGACCGCCCATTTCGTACGCACCTGGGACTCCGAAGGCACCTTGATGGCCCTGCTTCGCCGGGCAGCCCTCGTCGCCACCCAGCTCCTCGGCGTCGCGCTGGGCCGCTACGTACTCCATCTCCCACCCATCGTCGAGATGGACCCCGAGGAGATCGTCGCCTGGGTGGCCCCGACGATCGACCGCTACCTCACCGCCGAGTCGGCTCAACCTGACCAAAAACCGCGCCGAGTCGGGCTCTTGTGACTGATGTGTGGGTCATGTCCTGCCGGGTAGGACGGGTCGGTGTCCGCCGAGGCTGAGCATGAGGATGGCGATGAGGGCGTCGGGGTTCTTGAACCCGAATGCCATG
>JALZDD010000268.1 GCA_030862715.1 Actinomycetota bacterium
AGCAATGCGCCTCACGGCCCGGATCATCGCGGTCGTGGCAGCAATCTGCGGGATCGCGTGCATCGCGACAGCCTGCGGAAACGACGTCGCCACCGAGCCCAGCAACGACAGCGACCCGGTGGTCGTCGAGATCAACTTCTCCGGTGACTCGGTCGACCCGCACGGAACCCAGATCGACGTCCCCGTCGGCCACGGAGTCGAGCTCGACGTGACCGCCGACGCCGCCGGCGAGATCCACGTGCACTCCGACCCGGAGCAGTCCGCCGCCTACGGCGTGGGCACCACGCGGATCAGCCTGGGCGCGTTCGAGATCCCTGGTCAGTACGAGGTGGAGTCACACACCCTCGGCAAGACCATCGTCACCCTCGAGGTCAAGTGATCCTCACCCACGGCGTGGGCGGTCGCCAGGACCTCCCACTGCCGCTCGAGTACGTCATCGCGGGCGCGGTCCTCGCCCTCCTCGTCTCCTTCGGGCTGCTGGTGCTGACCACCAAGCGCGCCGCCGAGGGCCAGGTCGTAGGCGTACGCAACCCACGCGGCTGGCCGGTGCCCCGTCTCGGGCGTGTCGTAGACTCCCCCGCCTGGACCGCGCTGTGGCGCGTCGTCGGACTGCTGATCTTCGCCTACTTCGTGCTCGTCGCCTTCGCCGGCTCCGACAACGCCAACAACCCCATCTTCGGGATGACGTACGTCTGGCTGTGGGTCGGCCTCGTCCCGTTCTCGCTCCTCTTCGGACGGGTCTGGAGGGCGATCAGCCCGGCCCGCACGATCGTTGCCGGGCTGACCTGGCTGCGTGGCGCCGGCGATCCGCCGCTGCGCCTGCCCGAGCGTCTCGGCTACTGGCCGGCGGCGTTCACGCTGCTCGCCTTCGCCTGGCTCGAGCTGGTCTACCCGGAGAACAACTACCTCGGCCCCGTACGCCTCTGGCTGGCCGTCTACCTGGCCGTGATGATCCTCGGCGGCGTGCTCTTCGGCGAGGAGTTCCTGGAGCGCTGCGACCCGTTCGAGGTCTACTCGTCGCTGACCGCGCGACTGTCGGTGTGGGGACGTACACAGGCCGGCAACCTGGTCCTGCGGACCCCGCTCGGCAACCTGGACACCCTGCGCCCGACTCCGGGCCTGGTCGCGGTCGTCTCGGTGCTCTTCGGCACCATCGTCTACGACTCCTACCGGGAGTCGCCACCGTGGCTGCAGTTCGTGCAGAACCCGGAGATGTCGGGCAACACCGCCTACCTGATCAGCAACGTCGCGCTGATCGCGTTCCCGCTGCTCGTGGCCGGGTTCTACTGCCTCGGGACGATGCTGACCGGCGTCGGTGACGTGCCGCGCCGGGCGCTGCCCGCCGAGCTGGCGCCCTCGCTCGTGCCGATCATCGTCGGCTACGTCGTGGCCCACTACCTCAGCTACTTCTGGGAGAGCGGGCTGGCAACGCTACGCAACGCCTCGGATCCGTTCGGAAACGGAAGCGACTGGTTCGGAACCGCCGACCTGCCGGTCTCCTATTTCTTCGCCTTCCATGCCACCCTGCTGGCCGTCATCAAGGTGGCCGCGGTGATCACCGGACACGTGCTGGGGGTCTGGTCGGCCCACATCCGGGCGCTCCAGGTGCTTCCGCGGCAGCACCTCGTGACCGGGCAGATCCCGCTTCTGCTCACGATGGTCGGCTTCACTGTCGGTGGGTTGTACCTGCTGTTCGCTGCATAGCGCATCGCTGCTTCACGGTTCACCCACCACGCATCCACAAAGCAGCGCAACAGTACCTAATGCGGACTAACAGGTTGGCGCGATGGTTTACGGCCGCTTGCAGAGTCTGGGAGACTGATCCTTATGTCTGGTACCCCCCGCTTCCTGACTCTTGCCGACGTCGCCGAGGTGCTCAACACCTCGAGCGCACAGGTCTATGCCCTTGTCCGCCGCGGCGAGCTCCCCGCCATCAAGATCGGCGGGCGCGGCCAGTGGCGCGTTGAGTCCAGCGTCCTCGAGAAGTTCATCGATGACATGTACTCGCAGACCAAGGCCTTTGTGGCCGACCACCCGTTCGTCGAGGCCGAGCCTGCTGCGCCCGCTGCCACGCCGGACGCTTCTTGAGTCAAAGCAACCTCAACCCCCACAACTAAACCTTCCCCACAACAACGCGAAGAGCTGCCGGGCATGCTGCCGAGCAGCTCTTCGCGTCTTTCACGCCTTGCGGTCCTCGCCGGTGACCACCGCGCAGGCCTCCGGGGTATGTGCGGGGGCGGCGCCGGTCGCCTTCCGGAGCAGGTGCCGCAGTGTGCCGCGCTCCTCGGGCTCCAGACCAGCGAGCACACCTGCCTCGGCCGCGGCGACCTGGCGGCACAACGCGGCGACGGCCTCCGCGCCGGCCTCGGTCGCGACCACCTGGCGCTGGCGACGGTCGGCGGGGTTGGGGCGGCGCTCGACCAGTCCGGCCTCGACCAGGTCGTCGACGAGGTAGGTCATCACCGTGCG
>JALZDD010000273.1 GCA_030862715.1 Actinomycetota bacterium
CGCTCGGAAGACGCCCGGTATGCCGTCGCGACGCCGCCTAGCGATGTACGCACGCATCGCACGACTTGCGGCACGGACTTTCGGATTGGGGCACTGATGCCGAGGATCATCGTCGCCGAGATCCGCAGCGACGAGCAGCGCGCCCTTGCGCTCGACGTATGGCGGGCGGCCAACGCCGCCCGCCGCCGCACCGCCACCGAGGCCCGCATCCGCCGGGTCCGCGAGAAGCTGGAGTCCGCCGAGCTGGCGCTGCTCGCCCACTACGGCACCCGCCCGGCGGGGATGCTGGTCGCCGAGACCTACCTCGTCGACGGCGTACCTCTCCCCGGCTACGGCCACATCTCGATGGTCTTCGTCGACCCCGCCGTCTGGGGCTCCCACGTCGGCACCGAGATGATCCGCGACCTTCAGTCGCGCGACTGGGAGGGCCTCAGCGTCTGGACCCGCACCGACAACCGGCGCGCCCAGCGCCTCTACGAGCGCACCGGCTTCACCGACACCAGAAACCGCAGCATCCTCCACGACGGCGACGAGATCATGCAGCTCGCGTGGGCGCGTGAATGAATACCCGGTTCACCGGTGAAACCTGCACTTCCGGGGTGTTGCAATGCCAGAGAAGTGCAGGAATACCCGGTTAACCGGGTATTCCTGCGACGCATGTGACTAGCGCGAGCGCAGCATCTCCGCGACCTGGAACGCCATCTCGAGCGACTGGACGCGGTTGAGACGCGGGTCGACGACGGACTCGTAGCGGTGCACGAGGCCGGCCTCGTCGAGTTCCTCGCCGCCGCCGATGATCTCGGTGACGTCGTCGCCGGTGTTCTCGACGAGGATGCCGCCGGGGACGGTGCCGAGGGCGTGGTGGACGTCGAAGAAGCCCTGGACCTCGTCGAGGACGTCCTCGAAGCGGCGGGTCTTGTAGCCGTTGGAGGTGGAGAAGGTGTTGCCGTGCATCGGATCGGAGATCCAGGTGACGTTGACGCCCTCAGCGGTGATCTTCTCGACCAGCCCGGGCAGCCCGTCGCGCACCTTCCCCGCGCCGAAGCGGGTGATGAAGGTGAGCCGGCCCTCCTCGTTCTTCGGGTTGAGTTTCGCGGCCAGCGCGAGCGCGTCGTCGGGGGTAGCGGTGGGGCCGAGCTTGCAGCCGATCGGGTTGTTGAGGTGGCGGAAGTATTCGACGTGGGCACCATCGAGCTGCCGGGTGCGCTCACCGATCCAGACGAAGTGGCCGGAGACGTTGTAGGGCGTCTCGGTGCGCGAGTCGATGCGGGTCATCGCGTGCTCGTACTCGAGCAGCAGCGCCTCGTGGGAGGAGTAGAAGTCGACCCGGTGGAACTCCTCCGGGTCGGCGCCGATGGCCTCCATGAACGCGATCGCGCGCTCGATCTCGGAGCCCATCGCCTCGTACTTCGCGCCGACGGGCGAGTTGCGAACGAACTCGGAGTTCCAGGTGTGCACCTGGCGCAGATCGGCGTAGCCACCGGTGGTGAACGCGCGCACGAGGTTCAGCGTCGAGGAGGAGGCGTGGTAGACGTCCAGCAGCCGCTGGGGGTCGGGGATGCGGGACTCCTCGGTGAACTCGAAGCCGTTGACTGCGTCGCCGCGGTAGGCCGGCAGGGTCACGCCGTCGCGGGTCTCGGTGTCGGAGGAGCGCGGCTTGGCGTACTGCCCCGCGAGCCGGCCGATCTTCACGACCGGGACGGAGGCGGCGTACGTCAGGACAACGGCCATCTGCAGCAGAACGCGCAGCTTGTTGCGGGTGTTGTCGGCCGTCGCCTCGGCGAAGACCTCGGCGCAGTCGCCGCCCTGCAGGATGAACGCCTCGCCACGGCCAGCGGCGGCGATCGAGCTCTTGAGCTGGTCACACTCCCCCGCAAAGACGAGCGGCGGCTGGTTCCTCAGCTTCTCGACCGCCGCGGCCAGGGCAGCCGGGTCGGAATAGGTCGGCTGCTGAAGGGCTCCGATGGCGTGCAGCTGCTCGAGGGAGGGGAAGGCGTCGTTCACGAGGCTCAGGGTACGCGGATCACCCGGTTGTTACGAAGTCATCTCAGACACGGCAGGGCCGGCGTACGTCCTCAGGAGAACGTACGCCGGCCCTGACCGAAGTCACCCGTTTACTTGTCGTCCTCGGGGTTGACGTCCATGTGCTCGATGTCCTTGAAGTGCGGCGGCTCGTCGTCCTTGTTGGCGAACTTGTTGATGAGCCAGGTGAT
>JALZDD010000281.1 GCA_030862715.1 Actinomycetota bacterium
AGTTCGGACCGCGGTCCGGCTGCCACTTTCGCCCACTCGCTATGAGACTTCGGGCAGCTGCCAGGTTTGTCGCATCGCCGCCGTCCCGGGCTTCGAGAAGAGCGACGCCTCCCAGAGCTTCCACCATGGTCGGATGTCATCGACGGTGAGCTCTCGGCCGAGCGCATCCGTCGCCGCCCGGAGGATCAGCCAGCTGTCGTGGCGGACCTGGCTTGCGACCCATCCGTGGCGTACGTATCCGGCCTTGGCGAGGTCCGCGTCCCGTCCCCGGTCGCGGCGGTACTGCCCGCGCTCACGGTGCTGTACTCCGTCGTACTCCTGCAGCGTTTTGGTCCCGGTCACCACGAGATCGGCTCGCCCGATGAAGACGCCACGGGCGTCATGGATATCCACCTGCGGCTCGACCTCGACCCCGCACGCGGTGTGCATGATCCTCAAGACGGACTCCCAGGCGGACTCCGAGCGCCGGTCGGACCAGCGCAACGCTTCGCTCAGCCGACGTGAGCCCGGTCGCCCAGTGGCTGCGGCGGCCTGGAGATCGGCGAGCGTGCACCGCTCGAGATGGAGGGCGCTATCGATCAGGACCACGAGATCCACGACGCCGAGGTCGCGTGCGCAAGCCAGAGCTGCTTCGGGCACCGGTGCAACCCGAAGATCGTCGAGCGAGATGGCTGCCGGCGGTCGCGGGTGGCGACTGATCCGCAGTTCGGGGCGGCGTATCCGCACCGAGGACTCGTGCAGTGCCATGAAGATCGGCAGATCATCCGGCAGAGGAGGGAGCCAGAGGTCGTGGAGCTGCATGGCCGTCAACCCGGTGAGCACCGCGGACCCGGGGAGGACCTCTGCCCATGCCGCCAGCTCGGCTCGCCACCGGGCGTCCCGGTCGAGCCCTGCTGGGACATATACCCCGTTACCGACCCGTTCCCACGCGGGGCCGCGCCGCCGAGGTTGTCGCGGGCGTCGGCGTCGGGCGTTCTTCCGTGGCTGCGGTGATGTGTCCTCCAGACGCCGACCTCCGCTATCTATGAGATCCATGGGATCCAGCATCCCGGCCACCACCGACATCCCTGATCGCCCACCCGGGTGTGGCACGGTGTCGGAATCCGCACCTTCTGTTCGTGGAGTAGGTGAAACATCCCGTTCAGACTGAAGGAGACAGTCATGGAGACCTACAACCTTGCCGAGATGTACGACGCTCCGCCCATGTCCTGGGAGGAGGTCACCGCTCGCCTCGACCAGGGCTTCAACCAGGGCCCGGGGTCACAGGAGGGCGAGCCCGGGCGCTACACGACCTGGGTGAGCACGATCAACGCCGACGGCGGTCCGCACGTGAACGCCGTCGGCGCGATCTGGCTCGACCGCAGTTTCTACCTGGTCACCGGGCCGGGGACGCGGCGTGGCCGCAACCTCGCTCGCGATCCCCGCTGCGCCCTGTCGCTCTCGGTGCGAGAGTTCGACCTGGTCGTGGAGGGCCGCGTGAAGCGGGTCCTCGGCGACGAGCTCGAGCGCGTCGCCAAGCACTACCACGACGACGAGGGCTGGCCGGCCGAGATCGACGAGTCGGGCGAGGCCGTCACCGCGCCGTTCAACGCACAGAGCGCGGGCCCGGCGCCCTGGCATGTGCATCGCATCGAGGCCACCTCCGCCCACGCGGTCGCGACCGTCGAGCCCTACGGCGCGACCCGCTGGAGGTTCTGAGATGGCCGACCTGTTCGCAGGGCTCCCGGTCGCGGACCTGGACCGAGCAGCGCGCTGGTACGAGGCGCTGCTCGGCGGCCCACCGGCCTTCTACCCCAACGACGTCGAGGCCGTCTTCGAGGTGGTCGAGCACGGTTACGTCTACATCGAGGTGAAGCCGGAGCTCGCCGGGAGCGGGTTCGTGACCCTCTTCGTCGACGACCTGGACGCCCGCCTCGCTGCGATCGCCGACCGCGGCCTGCGGCCGGAGTCGCAGGAGACGTACGACAACGGGGTCCGCAAGACCATCTTCCGCGACCCCGACGGCAACGAGGTCGGGCTGGGCGGTGGCCC
>JALZDD010000283.1 GCA_030862715.1 Actinomycetota bacterium
ATGTCTCCGCCGGACAGGCCGCCGCGGCCGGCTGATCCCTCCTCAGCGTCCCTTACGCGTACGCAGCGCGTGGGCGACGTTGACGCCTACGAGGCCGACCCAGGAGATCACCAGGGCGCCCAGGTTGTCGGTGACACCGAGGGTGATGCTGATCGGGATGCCGGCGACGGCCGAACCTGCGCCCAGCACGAACTGGAAGACAGAGGTGCGCGACTCGTTGCGCTCAGCGAGCGTGCGGGCGGCGGCGGTCGCGCCGACCCGTTCCTGGACGGTCTTTTCGATGCGGTCTGCGAATCCGGCCACCAGCTCGGCGTCGAACGCGTCCCCCAGCTCATGGCGGGTCTCCAGCCCCGCCTCGATGTCCTTGCGCCCCATGTCTTCTGCCACGTCGATCAACCTTAGAGAATCAGATGCTGGGACCCATGTCCCCGAAGTTGTGCTGGATGTTGGTTCGCTGCGACTGGGCTTGGGCGGCCTGGACGGCGTCGTTGTTCAGGTTGATCACGCCACCCGGCTTGGCTCGCCCGTCCTCACGGGCCCGCCCCGCGAACGCTCAAACACTAGCCCCGCAGGGCATCGACTCGCAGCCGAATAGTGCCGCGCCCCCGTGACGTCCGCATCGGTCGTACATGTGTTTCTCACGACCAGTTGGTGACTCTCTGCACTACCCCGACACAGCGGATCCCATCAGGATGACGAACAGTCGAACCGGAGGGGGCCGAGTCCATGGATCAGTACGAGCTCTACTGCCTCGCCGATCGGTTGTTCTACGACACACCGGCGAACCGTGGATCAGAGCACCCGGACTTCGGGATCTGCGGTCGTGCGGTACCGGCCGGCTGGGAGCACGAGCCCAGCGACGTCTGGATGAACTATGGCCAACGCGACGTGAAGCTGCCGCCGCAGGGGTGGAAGATCCACGTCTCGGCCGGCGTCGACGACGCCGAAGGTGTGCTCGAGCGGGTGTGGGACTACTGCGTACCGCGCGGCCTGGCGTTCAAGTTCCTGCGCAACGTTCCCGTCCTGGTGATGTTCAACTCCAAGTCCGCCTTCCGAGGCTCGAGCGGAAAGCTGGCCACGATCTACCCGATCGACGAGGCTCAGCTGGAGCTCACCCTCAAGGAGCTCGACGGGATCCTGGCCGGCGTCCGTGGACCGTACATCCTCAGCGACCTGCGCTACGCCGACGGACCGTTGTTCGTCCGGTACGGCGGGTTCGCCGAGCGCTATTGCCTCTCCCCCACCGGCGAACGAGTGCTCGGACTGACCGACCAGGACGGCCGGCTCGTCCCGGACGTGCGTGGTCCGACGTTCGCCACGCCGCCCTGGGTCGAGCTGCCCGCCTTCCTCGAGCCGCACCTGACGGCGCGCAACGCGGTCACCACGAACGAGATCGACTACGAGATCGAGAGTGTCATCCAGTTCTCCAACGGTGGCGGGGTCTACCTCGGCCATCACAGGACGACGGGTGAGCAAGTGGTGCTGAAGGAGGGCCGGCCACTGGCGGGGCTCGACGTGATCGGCCGCGACGCCGTCGCCAGGCTCGGCCACGAGCGCGACATCCTGCAACGGCTCTCAGGGCTCGACGTGGTCCCCGCGGTGCGGGACTACTTCACGCTCGGTGAGCACCACTTCCTGGTGCTGGAGCTTGTCGACGCGAACCCGCTGCAACGGCTGATCGTGAAGTTTCACCCGCTGACGCATCCGGATGTCGCTCCCGACGATCTGGAGGGCTACGCCGCCTGGGCCGTCGCGATGTTCGCGCGGGTGGAGCAGGCGGTGGCGGCGCTTCACGAACGCGGCGTCGTCTTCAACGACCTCCACCCGGACAACATCCTCGTGGCCGCCGACGACCGCCTCGTTCTGATCGACTTCGAGGTCGCCACCCTCGCCGACGAGCAGGCCCGGTCGGCACTCGCCCATCCCGGTTTCGCCGCGCCAGCCGACCGGCAGGGTGTCGACGTGGACCGGTACGCTCTCGCCTGTTTGGCGCTCGGGCTGTTCGCGCCGCAGACCACGATGCTGCTCCAGCTGTACCCGGCCAAGGCCACGCACCTCGCGGACCTGATCAGCGAGACCTTCCCGGTGCCGAGGGCCATGATCGACGGCGCGGTCCGGACGATCCTCGGTTCGGACGCCGTCCCCGATACGGCACTGGCGAACCTGCCGATGCCCGGGATCGGCTCCTGGGCCGACGTGCGGGACGCGCTCGGGCAGGCGATCCTCGCCAGCGCCACCCCCGGCCGCGACGACCGACTCTTTCCCGGTGACATCGCCCAGTTCCAGCCGGGTGGCTCGACGAGCTTCGCGTACGGTGCGGCGGGGGTGCTGTACGCGCTCGCCCGCACCGGCGTCGCCCGGGTGGCGGAACACGACGAGTGGCTGCGCGAGCGTGCCCACGACCCGGCTGCCGATCTCGGCTTCTACGACGGGCTGCACGGTGTCGCGCACGTGCTCGAGACCCTCGGGCACCGACAGGACGCGCTCGACGCGATGGACGTCTGCGAGCGCCGGACGACGGACCGGCCGGCACACGATCGCGAGCTCGGCCTGTACTCGGGCCTGTCCGGCATCGGGTTGAACCTGCTGCACTTCGCCGCGACGACCGGCGAGCCGGTCTTCGCCGACCGCGCCGCGGAGGTCGTCGACATCGTCGCGGACCGGCTCGGCGGACCCGACGACGTGGCGGAGACCAGCGGCGAGGGCATGCCCCGGGCGGGGCTCCTGTTCGGTTCGTCCGGGCCGGCACTGCTCCTCCTGCACGCCTACGAACGGACCGGTGACAGCGGCCTGCTCGACCTGGCGTCGATCGCCCTGCGGCAGGACCTGCGGCGCTGCGTACGGACCGACGACACGACGCTGCAGGTCAACCAGGGTTGGCGGACGCTGCCATACCTCGAGGAGGGCTCGGCGGGGATCGCGCTCGTCCTCGATCGCTACCTTCGGCACCGGCCGGACGATCCGCTGGCCACGTACCTCGAACCGCTGGCGCTGGTCCTCCACTGCCGGTATTTCGTCCAGTCCGGCCTGCTGATGGGTCGCGCCGGGATGCTCCTGACCGCGGCGGCACTCGGCCAGTCCGCCGGACATCCCGCGGGCGCACTCGATGTCGTCACCGCCGACCTGGCCCGCGGGCTCGGCTGGCACGCCCTGCCGTACGGCGGCGGGCTGGCGTTCCCCGGCAACCAGCTGCTCCGGTTGTCGATGGACCTGGGCAGCGGCACGGCCGGAGTCCTGCTCGCACTCGGCGCCGCGTTCCACGACGAGCCGGT
>JALZDD010000295.1 GCA_030862715.1 Actinomycetota bacterium
GGGCCCGTATGCTCGGGTTGAGCATCCGGGCCCCTCGCGGCGTTAGGAATCCCCGGTTGACCGGGTATCCCCGCTGTTGGTCAGTGGCTGACCGCAGCCTTCGCGTTCACGATGCCGCTGCCGTAGAAGCCGTTCGGGGCCTCGCCGCCCTCACAGGTGTGGGTCGAGGTCGCCGTCGTGCCGTTGGGCAGGTGGCGTACGTAGGTGAAGTCCGCCGGGACCGGGCAGGCCTTGTCGGTGGCCGACTTGAGCAGGATCTTCTCGACCTTGTTGGGCGAGAGGGTCTTGCCGGAGAAGTCGCGGTTGCCGTACTCGCCGACGATCAGTGCGGCCACACCAGCGGCGTGCGGGGAGGCCATCGAGGTGCCCTGCAGGTACTGGTAGTAGGAGCACTCACCGCTGGAGCAGTCCGCGACGGCCCAGGGAACCAGCACCTCGCCGGTCGCCGGGTCGATCGCGCCCTCGGCCACGCCCAGGTCGTAGGGGTAGGCGGCCAGGATGTTGGCGGCGTAGTCGCGCGTGCCGTCGGCCGTGTCGTACGCATCCCCACCAGGCGCCGCGACGTCGACGAAGCCGTCGCCGTAGCTGGAGTAGTAGGACTTGCGCTCGGACTGACCGGTGGCGCTGACCGCGATGACCCCGTTGCCCTCGGTCGGCATCGAGACGCACGACTCCGGGTCGAGCAGGTCACGGACGTAGGCGGCCTCGCCGGGCTCGCTGGCGTAGTCGGGGCTGCTCGCGTCGGTCTGCGGCTTGGTGTAGTCGATCGCCTGGTTGCCGGCGGCCGCGACGAGGGTGACGCCACGGGCGCGGGCGTAGTCGAGGGCACGCTGCATCGCGGTGATGATCGTGACCTGCTCGGCCTGGTCAGCTGCCGAGTCGGCCGGGTGGCTGGTGCAGTTGAACAGCCACGGGTCGACGTAGTAGCTCATGTTGACCACGTCGATGCCGTTGCGGCCGGCGTAGGTCAGCGCGTCGACCGACGGCTGCAGGAAGAAGTAACCGGAGTCCTGGCCGACTCGCAGGTTGACGATGTCGGCCTGCGGGGCGACGCCGGTGATGCCGACGCCGTTGACCGGCGAGGCGATGGTCGAGGCGACGTGGGTGCCGTGGCCGTTCTCGTCGACGTCGGCCGCGTCCGAGCAGGACGCGTCGGGCTCGTCCTCACACGGACCGTCGACCGGGGCGCCGTTGGCATCGACGGGGATGTCGGTGGTGAAGTTGCGGCTCAGCCTCGCGTCGAAGTTGGGCGCGATGTCGGGGTGCGACCCGTCGACACCGGTGTCCAGGATGCCGACGCGGACACCCTTGCCACGCTCGGTCTTGTTGGCCGCGGCGGCGTCGATCTGCTTCATGTCCCACTGCAGACCGGAGAGCGGCTCCGTGGAGCCCTTGGGCTTCGGCGCCTTGGGAGCGGTGCCCTTGGCGCCGCTGCGGAACTCGGTCTCGACCTTCGACACCTCCTGCTTGCGGGCCTTGCTCGCCGCGTCAGGGGTCGTGGCGCCCACGATCCTGTCCTGGGCCGCGCCGACGAGGGCGCTCGAGGCGTTGGCCGCCTCGGCGAAACCCTCACCCGCGGTGACCGTCGCGACTCCGATGGCACTGTTCTCCGAGACGATCTCGCCCCCCGCGGCCTTCACCGCGGCACGGGCGCTGGCGGCCGAGGATCCCTCGGCATATGCCACGACATAGCGAACCTCCTGGTCAGAGGTGGCGTTGCCCGAGTTCGCCATGACGAGGGTGCCGGTGACACCCAGCGCGACTGCGGCCGCGCCTGTCAACAACCTACGCATGCTGTCTCCATTCCTGGATTCGGTGGTCGAGATTGTCGGGACCACCCGCTGTCTCGGCCCTTGTCGGCCCGACAGTGGGCCCAGCATGCCCTAGACCGCATCGGGTCGAACAGGGTTTGGAGGCAGCATCCACCCATAATTAGGTTTGTGAGTGAGTGCTCACTCACTTAGACTCGTCTACGTGGACGAACGACGCACGCGGGCCAAGCCGATTCCCGCAGCCGACCGGCGCGCCGCGATCATCGCAGCGACCGAGACGCTGCTGATCGAGCACGGCACGGCGACGACGACCAGGCTCATCGCCGAGGCGGCCGGAGTCGCCGAAGGCACGATCTTCAGACACTTCCGTGACAAGCGGGAGCTCTACCGGGCGGTCGCCGAGAACGTCTTCGACCCGACCAGGGGCGGCCACTCCATGGCGGAGGTGGTGGAAGGGAAGGCCGACATCGCGGACAAGCTCCGGGCCGTCATCGACCTGCTCGCCGCGACGTCGCAGCGGGGCCTTCTCGTCATGATGGCGGTGCGCTCGGCCCTGACGGAGGGGCCGGATCCCGAAGGCGTACGTCATCCGCCCGGTCCGCCGAAGTTCCTCATCGAGGCCAACAAGGCTCTCATCGACAACCTGACACGGCTCGTCTTCGAGCCGCACGTGGACGAGTTGCGGCTGCCGCCGCGCAAGGCCGCGCTGGTGCTGCGCAGCCTCACGATCGGGGCCTGGCTCCCTGGTCTGAACCGAACGAACCAGCCGTTGAGCAGTGAGGACGTCATCGACGTACTGCTCGGCGGCATTCTCATCGAGCACAGCCTGACCAGAGAGACCCCCTGAATGCTTCTCCGACTCCTTCGGGACTACCTGCTCCCGTACAAGAGATCGCTGGTCGTCATCGCGATCCTGCAGCTCTTCTCGACCTCGGCGTTCATGCTGCTGCCGAGCCTGAATGCCGACATCATCGACGAGGGCGTGGCCGAGGGCGACACCGGTTACATCCTCGAGATCGGCGCGATCATGCTCGGCGTCGCGTTCGTGCAGATCCTCGCGTCGATCGTCAGCGTCTACTTCGCCGCGCGCAGCTCGATGAGCTTCGGCCGCGACCTGCGGGCGGCGATCTTCGCGAAGGTCGGCTCCTTCAGCGCTCGCGAGGTCGGCCGCTTCGGCGCCCCGTCGCTGATCACCCGGACCACGAACGACGTCCAGCAGGTCCAGATGCTCGCCGTGCTCACCTGCACGCTCGCGGTGATGGTGCCGATGATGATGGTCGGCGGCGTCGCGATGGCGATCCGCGTGGACGCCGGGCTCTC
>JALZDD010000313.1 GCA_030862715.1 Actinomycetota bacterium
GGGTCGCCTTGCCGAGACCGAAGGTCTCACCGATATTCAGGAAGAGATCCTGAAGACCGTCCGTCAGTTCGTGGACGAGAAGGTCATTCCGGTGGCCCAGGAGCTGGAGCATGCCGATGAGTATCCGACCGAGATCGTGGAGGGTCTCAAGGAGCTGGGCATCTTCGGTCTGATGATCCCGGAGGAGTACGGCGGGCTGGGTGAGTCGCTGTTGACCTATGCGCTGTGTGTCGAGGAGATCGCCCGCGGCTGGATGTCGGTCTCGGGTGTGATCAACACTCACTTCATCGTGGCCTACATGCTGATGCAGCACGGCACCGAGGAGCAGAAGCAGAAGTACCTGCCGAGGATGGCCACCGGTGAGGTCCGTGGCGCGTTCTCGATGTCCGAGCCCGGTCTGGGCTCGGATGTGTCCGCGGTGTCCACGAAGGCGACCAAGCAGGCCGATGGCTCCTATGAGATCACCGGCCAGAAGATGTGGCTGACCAACGGCGGCTCCTCGACGCTGGTGGCGGTGTTGACCAAGACCGATGAGGGCGCCGAGAGCGTCTACAAGAACATGACCACCTTCTTGGTGGAGAAGACCCCCGGCTTCGGTGAGACCGCCCAGGGCGTCACGGTGCCGGGCAAGATCGACAAGATGGGCTACAAGGGCATCGACACGACCGAGATGATCTTCGAGGGTCACAAGATCGGCGCTGAGCAGATCCTCGGTGGCACCCCGGGCAAGGGCTTCTTCCAGATGATGGACGGTGTCGAGGTCGGCCGGGTCAACGTCGCGGCCCGTGCCTGCGGTCTGGCGATCCGTGGCTTCGAGCTCGGTATCGCCTACGCCCAGCAGCGTCAGACCTTCGGCAAGAAGATCGCCGAGCACCAGGCCATCTTGTTCCGGCTGGCGGAGATGGGCACCAAGGTCGAGGTCTCCCACAACATGATGGTCCGCGCCGCCCGCCTGAAGGACACCGGCAAGCGGATGGATGTCGAGGCCGGGATGGCCAAGATGGTGGCCTCCGAGTACGCCAACGAGGTCGTGGAGGACTCCTTCCGCATCCACGGCGGCTATGGCTACTCCAAGGAGTACGAGATCGAGCGGATCATGCGCGAGGTCAAGTTCATGCTCATCGGTGAGGGCACTAGCGACATCCAGAAGATGATCATCGGCCGTTCGCTGCTCAAGGACTACAAGTCCTGAACCTGCGCTTTCGCGGTCGCACCGACGACCCTGCCGAAACCGATGGTTTCGGCAGGGTCGTTGTCGTAGGTTGGTCTTTACCCGACCAACGACTCAGCCACGCAGATTTAGGGAGAGCCATGACGAACGACGATCTCAAAGCCAAGATGCGCGAGGCGCTGGAGAAGAAGAACAACCACGACCACGCACGCGCCGAGAGCGCGGGGGCCAAGGAGAAGGCGCACGGGTCCGAGGTAGTCGGTGGCGCACCGAAGATGCACCGCCGGAAGGCGGGTGGCGGCGGGTCCTGACGCTACGATGCCCCCTCGGGGGTGTCGGGTCGGTCTGGTCGAGAGGTAACGAGAAGTTGGCGCGCCGCGTAGTGCTCCATGTCGGGGCGATGAAGTCGGGGACGACATATCTGCAGGGTGCCCTGTACAAGAACAAGGCTCTCCTCGCGGAGCGTGGGTTCCTGGTCCCCGGTGCGCGCTGGCGCAACCAGATCGAGGCCGTTCTCGACGTCAAGGGCCGCCGGAAGCACCCGCAGGGAAACTCGGTCGCCGGGGCCTGGGACCGCCTGGTCGCCGAGGTCGACGAGTGGGACGGCACGGCGCTGATCTCCGTCGAGCTGCTCGCGCCGGTCGGCCCGGAGACGGTCGAGCGGGTGGCGACGAGCTTCAAGGGCGTGACCCCCGAGATCGTGCTCTCGCTGCGTGACATCAACCGGCAGATCCCCTCGATGTGGCAGGAGCTCGTCCAGAACGGCGTGGACTGGACCTGGGCGGAGTTCCTCACCGCTGTCAACAAGAGCCGTCCGGGCTCTCCCGAGCGCCGTCACTCCGGGCCCGGCAAGCGGTTCTGGTCCGAGCAGGACATGGTCGCCATCGCCCGGCGCTGGGGCCAGGCCGGGCCTCTTCACCTGGTCACCGTGCCGCCTCCGGGCAGCCCGGCGACCCTGCTGCTGGAGCGTTTCGGTGTGGCGATGGGCTTCGATCCCGAGGGGATGAAGAGCCCGCCGCCGAAGAACACCTCCCTCGGCTCCGCGACCGTCGAGGTGCTGCGCGGCCTCAACGCCGAGCTGGACCGGCGTGGCCTGGCCTACCCGGCCGCGATGGGGCTGCGCAAGCACGTCCTCGGCAAGCGCCTGATGCCGGAGCTGACGGTCGACGACCCACGTATCGGGCTCCAGGCACCGCGCTGGACCCCTTCGTTCACCCGCGACCAGGCAGCGGAGCTGCGCGGTCTGGACGCGACCATCCACGGGGATCTCGATGACCTCGCCCCTGTGGACGTACGCGGGATCGACCCGCGCAAGGTCACCGACAAGCAGGTCCGAGACGCCGCGGTGGCTTCCTATGCGGCGCTGCGTACGGACCTCAACAAGAAGCTCGCCGACCCGACCATCCCTGGTGAGGCCATCGACCCGGGGGAGGGCCGCAAGGCCCCGGCGCGTGCCGTCTCCGCCCTGGCCGACCTCGTCGAGTGGTCCGTTCGGCGAGAGGAGCTGGTCCGCACGTAGGGCCTCAACACACATATTCGGGGGAACTCTTTGTCAAGCAGCTGGAGCCTGCGCCGTCGTCGCAGACTCGCCGAGGAGGCGGGCGGCACGTCGGCCGCGCCGCCACGGATCGCGGTGCTCACTATCGCCCGCGACGAAGGCGAGATGCTCACCCGCTGGGTCGACCACTACGGCCGAGCGGCGGGTCACGAGAACCTGATCGTCTTCGACGACGGCTCGACCGACGGTTCCACCGACGATCTGTCGTGCACGGTCCAGCGCCTGCCGGGCTTCCGGAAGGGCAACTTCGAGGCCGGCCGGATGGGCCTGGCCAGCGGCGTCGCCCACGGTCTCCTGGGCATCTACGACGTGGTCATCTTCACCGACGTGGACGAGTTCCTCGTCCCGGATCCGGCGAGGTACGCCAACCTGTCCGACTATCTGGCCAGGCGGCCCGAGCGGGTGATCGCCCCGTTCGCCCTCAATGTCGTCCACCACACCGCGGTCGAGGGACCGATGGTCAGCGGCAAGCCGATCGTCGGCCAGCGGGCGTACGCCCAGTTCGCGCCGTTGATGTGCAAGCCGTCGGTCAAGCGGATGCCGGCCGACTGGATGCTCGCCTCCCATGGGATCAAGGCACCGTACGTGCCCGATCCGGGGCTGTTCATGCTGCACATGAAGTTCGCCGACGTGGATCTGCTGCGCCGACAGGCCGACCGCCGCAACGAGCTCGCCAAGTCGGTGGGCCGCGGCAAGGGCAGCTCCTGGGGGCGCTCCGGCGACGATCTCGCCGCCCTGCTGACCACCGCGACCGCCTCGGTGGGCGCTGACGTCGAGGAGTTCGACCCGACCTCGGTCCTGCCGGCCAGGCTCGTCCGGGAGGAGGACGGAGTGCACCGCGCCGTCGGCCCGGGCCACATCGACAACCTCCGCAACCAGCCGCTGTTACGCATCCCGGAACGCCTCCACGGGATCGTCTGAACTAGGTTACCGTCCGGTAATCCACGCACTCACCGACGAGAGGCCGCAGATGAGCAAGACGAACCCCGGCAACTTCTTCGAGGACTTCCAGGTCGGCCAGGTCATCGAGCACGCCACGCCGCGCACGGTGACCGAGGGCGACCGGGCTGCGTACGGGTCGCTCTACCCGACCCGCTTCGCGGTGCCCTCGAGCGCTGCCTTCGCGGCCTCCGTCGGGCTCGAGCAGCACCCTGTCGAGGAGCTGATCGGCTTCCACATCGCCTTCGGCAAGACCGTCCCGGACGTGTCGCTGAACGCGGTCGCCAACCTCGGCTACGCCGAGTGCCGCTTCCACCAGCCGGTAGCGCCGGGCGACACGCTGTCGACGAAGTCCGAGGTCATCGGCCTCAAGCAGAACTCCAACGGCAAGTCCGGCGTCGTCTACGTACGCTCGACCGCCACCAACCAGCGCGGCGAGGTCGCCATCGACTGGGCGCGCTGGGTGATGGTCCACAAGCGGGACCAGGCGGCCGCCGCCCCCGAGACCGTGATCCCGGAGCTGGCGAAGGCGGTCGACGCCAAGAACCTGATCGTGCCCAAGGGCCTGGACTTCTCCGCGTACGACTTCACCGCCGCCGGTGAGCCGCACCGGCTGGCCGACTACGAGGTCGGCGAGAAGATCGACCACGTCGACGGGGTGACCCTCACCGAGTCCGAGCATCAGCAGGCCACGCGGCTGTGGCAGAACACCGCGAAGGTGCACTTCAACGTCGAGGCGCGGCCCGACGGCCGCAACCTCGTCTACGGCGGCCACATCATCTCGCTGGCCCGTGCGCTGTCGTTCAACGGCCTCGCCAACGCCCAGCTCGTCGCCGCGATCAACGCCGGCGCCCACACCTCCCCGGCGTTCGCGGGCGACACCGTCTACGCCTGGTCCGAGGTCCTCGACCGAGTCGAGACCGACGCCCCGGGTGTCGGCGCTCTTCGCCTGCGCCTGGTCGCCACCAAGGGACGCGATGAGTCGATGACCCTGCGCGGCGAGGACGGCAAGTACGCCCCCGGGGTGCTGCTCGACCTCGACTACTGGGCGCTCATTCCTGTGTAAGGAGCACGTCATGACCACCAACACCGTCTCGGGCTCCGCTTCGACACGTAAGAAGGCTCTCTTCGTCTCCGGCTCAGCCCAGGGGATCGGCAAGGCGATCGTCGAGAAGTTCGCGGCGCAGGGCTGGTTCGTCGGGATCTACGACATCGACGCCGACCTGGCCCGCGACGTGGCCGCGCTGCTCGGTTCCGACTCGGCCATCGGTGGCACGCTCGACGTCACCGACCCGGCGTCCTGGAACGCGGCGCTGGAGGAGTTCGCCACTGCCGCCGGCGGTCGCCTCGACCTGCTGGTCAACAACGCCGGCATCCTGCGTGCCGGCCGCCTGGCCGAGGTCGACCTGGCCCAGCACCACCAGACCATCGAGATCAACGTCAACGGCGTGATCAACGGCTGCCACACGGCCTACCCCTACCTCCGCGCCACCCCTGGCTCGGGCGTCATCAACGTCTGCAGCGCGAGCGCGATCTACGGGCAGCCGGAGATCGCCTCCTACAGCGCGTCGAAGTACGCCGTGCGCGGACTCACCGAGGCGCTGGAGCTGGAGTGGCGCAAGGAGGGCATCAGGGTGCAGGCGGTCTGGCCGCTGTGGGTGAAGACGGCGCTTCTCGACGGCAACGCCGCCTCTTCCCACGAGACCCTGGGCATCCGGCTCACCGTTGAGGACGTCGCCGACCAGGTCTGGGAGATGGCGCAGCCACGCAAGGGGCTGCGTGGGCGAGTGCCGAAGGTGCACACGACGGTCGGGTTCCCGGCCAGGGCGCTCTCGACCGCTGCCGACCTGGCGCCCAACGTACTTGTCCGCGAGGTCAATCGGTTCATCACTCGGGCGTGAGACAGCGGCCGGGCGGCCGGCTGGTTTGATTGGGGCATGGCCCTCTACCTCGTCAGGCACGGCACCACCGAGTGGTCCCTCAACGGCCGACACACCTCCCACACCGACCTTCCCCTCCTGCCCGAGGGCGAGGAGGCCGCCAAGGTGCTCTCGTCGCGGCTCCACGACCGGGAGTACGCCGCGGTGCTGACCTCCCCGCGGCAGCGGGCGCTGCGTACGGCTGAGCTCGCGGGCTTCCCCGACGCGATCGTCACCGACGACCTGGTCGAATGGGACTACGGCGACTACGAGGGCATCACCACCGACGAGATCCACCGCACCGACCCCGAGTGGAGCCTGTGGACCGGAAAGACGCCCGGGGGAGAGGCCGCCGACGCCGTCCAGGAGCGGCTGGGCCGGGTCGTCTCGGCCGCCCGCGAGCGCGACGGCGACACCCTGGTCTTCTCCCACGGACACGCGCTGTGCGCCCTGGCCGCGGTGTGGCTGGGACTACCGGTCACCGAGGGACGGCTCTTCCGGCTCGACACCGCGACCGTCTCGATGCTGGACGCCCACCACGGGCAGCCGGTCGTCAAGCACTGGAACACATAGTCACGTCCGACGCTTGACCAGACGGATGGCACGGGTCACCGTTGTGGGGTGGCTCTTGCGGTTGGCTGTCCACGCTGCGCGACGCCGGTGGCGAGCATCGGCGCCGGCGGCAGCAAGTCGTGTCCCGAGCACGGGGTGGTGACGCCGTTATGGCGTTCGGATGTCGCCTCATACGAGGACCTGGTACAGGTCCTCTCGCTCGCCGGTGACGTGCCCACCTACGTGCCCTGGCCGCTCGAGTCGGGCTGGTCGATCGCCGACCTCGCCGTGGTCGGCGACGAGAACAAGGGCTCGGCGACGCTGCTCACGCTGACGGGCGTGACTCCCGACGACGGACCGGTGGAGATGACCGTCGTCACCGAGGAGGCCGGCGTCGGCCTGGGCGCCCGGTGCGCGCGTACGGAAGGCCCGGACCCTGGCATCGACGCCTGCGCCGGCCCGCCCACGACGAGGGTCCGGGTCGCCGGACAGCGGCAGCTGGTGCCGCTGTGGCCGATCACCCAGTGGACCAACGGCGCCGAGGAGTGGGAACGGTCGGTGGTCGTCGGCGAGGCCGCCGGCCGCTGGCTGTGGCTGGTCTTCCGCCCGGCCACGGCGATGCTGATGCTTCAGGACGGCTGGCACCTGCGTCAGGTCGGCGACCTGGGCGTACAGATGGTCGAGCTGCCCTTCGGAGGCCCCGGTGGATCTTGGTGGAACTCGCCCTAGGATGTGCAGGTGCGCATCGACCTCCATACTCACTCGCGGGTGAGCGACGGGACCGATTCGCCCACCGAGCTGATCCAGGCGGCGAAGGCCGCGGAGCTCGACGTCGTCGCGATCACCGATCACGACACCGCTGACAGCTGGGACGAGGCGGCAGCCGCTGCGACCGAGGCCGGGATCGGGCTGGTGCGCGGCATGGAGATCAGCACCGACTACGTCGGCCACAGCGTGCACCTGCTGGCCTACCTGCCCGACCGGACCCATCCGCCGCTGGTTGCCGAGCTCGCCCGCATTCTGGCAGGCCGGGACGGACGGCTGCCGCTGATGCTGGCCCGGCTGGCGCGTCTCGGCATCGAGGTGTCGCTCGAGGACGTCGCGGCCGTCTCCGGTGATGCCGCCGCCTCCGGGCGCCCGCACCTGGCCGACGCGCTCGTCGCCAAGGGCTACGTTCGCAGTCGCGACGAGGCGTTCAACCGCTACCTCGGGGCCGGCAAACCGGCGAACGTCAGCCGCTACGCGGCCCCGCTCGAGCCGATGATCCGCACGGTCGCCGCAGCCGGAGGAGTCACCGTGATCGCCCACCCCTGGGGCCGGTCCGGACACGAGCAGCCCGACGAGGCAGCCATCTCCGCACTGGTCGACGCGGGCCTGTCCGGGCTCGAGGTCGACCACCAGGATCACAGCCCTGAAGTACGCGAGAAGCTGCGGGTGATCGCCCGCAACCTGGACCTCGTGGTGACCGGATCCAGCGATTACCACGGCACCGGGAAGGTGGGTCACCATCTGGGAGTGAACACCACCGCACCCGCCGAGTACGAGCGGCTCCTGGAGCGCGCCGCCGCAGCCGCGGCCGCCTCCGGACGAGCCACCCCTGAGGTCGTACGTTGACCGAGATCTTCGTCTCCACGTTCGTGACGCTCTTCGTGATCATGGACCCGGTCGGTACGATCCCGGTCTTCCTCTCGCTGACCGCCGGTCAGTCGCCGGGCAAGCAGCGGCGTGCGGCGGTCCTAGCGGTCGCCGTCTCCTTCCTGGTGATCACGATCTTCGCGCTGTTCGGACAGGCGATCCTGCACTACCTGCACATCTCCCTCGAGGCGCTGCAGTGCGCCGGCGGCCTGCTTCTGCTGCTGGTCGCGCTCGAGCTGCTCACCGACAACTTCGACGACCCGGTGGCCGCGGCCGGAGCCAACGTGGCGATGGTGCCCCTCGGCACCCCGCTCCTGGCCGGCCCCGGTGCGATCGTCGCCACGATGGTCTTCACCCAGGACGTCGACTCCGTAGCGGACGGCTTCGGGCTCGGCCTCGGCCTGGTCGTCGTCCACCTCACCCTGCTCCTCGGGATGATCTTCTCCGTCCCGATCCTCAAGGTCCTCAAGGAGTCCGGCGTCCTGCTCATCACCAGGATCGCCGGCCTTCTCCTCTCCGCGATCGCCGTTCAGATGGTCGCCGACGCGGTCACGACGTTCATCGCGAACGCCTGAAGCTGGGTAGTCCGAGACGTTTGGGCCCGTCTACCAGTCGGTAACGGGCCGAAACGTCTCGGACTACTCGGTGGTCGGCAGTATGTCGGTGGTCGCGGCCATCATGAGGGCCGTGGGTTCTCGCGCATCTCACTTCAGGCCGCCTGACATACTCGGGCGGCCTGGGCTGGTTCGTCCTGTGCGGACGGATCCCTCGGGTGTGCTCGGTCCGACACCGAAACAGGCGAGGGGACGGGCGTGGCGGCGTTCGTCGCGGGGCCTCTATGTGCCTGCGTACGTCTCGTCCTCACCCCAGCAGCGGGTTCTCGAGGCCGCCGCGGTGGTGCCTGCGGACGGCGCGGTGACGGGCTGGGCTGCTCTGGCATGGCAGCGGGTGCGCTGGATCGACGGTTGCGACGCTGACGGGAGCGAGCTACCGGTCACCATTCTCACCCCGGGATCGCAGGCACGCGTGCAGGCCGGGATCGAGGTGAGCAAGGAGTGCATGCTGCCGAGAACGCGTCAGGTCGTGGACGGGGTGGTGCTCACGGATCCGCATCGGTCGGTGGCGTTCGAGGTTCGTAGGGCAGAGACACCGTTGTCGGCCGTACGCTGGCTCGACCTCGTCGCGGCCAGCGACCTGATCTCATTGGCGGAGATGGCGGTCTATGCCGAGACGCTCAGCGGTTGGACCGGCATCGATCGCCTCAGGCGTGCGATCTCACTTGCCGATGAGAATGTGTGGTCGCCGTCGGAGACCGATCTGCGACTCACCCTCGAGGTGCGGATGGGGGTCGCGGGGGTGGTCAGCAACCGCCCGGTCTTCGACCTCGATGGCCGGCACATCGGAACACCGGATGTCCTCGACCTGGAGCGAGGTGTGGTTGCGGAGTACGACGGTGCCCTGCACCTGGCGGGCAAGCAACGGGCCAAGGACCTGCGGCGTGAGGGCGCCTTTCGGCGGGTCGGCCTGGAGTACGTCACCATGATTGCCGCCGACCGCCGTGACCCCGCCGACTTCATCAGGAGGACGCACGAGGCTCGGGCGCGAGCAAGCCGGACACCGATGGCCGACCGACGGTGGACGATCGACCCGCCACATTGGTGGACTCCCACTCACACTGTCGAGATGCGCCGAGCACTGGCGGACTGGCAGCGTGAGCGCTACCTGAAGGCCCGCGCTGGATGGTCCGAGACCTTCGGGGCCTTATACCGGGCGGTAACGGGCTGGAACGTCTCTGACTACCTGCTGACTCGGCTACTTGCGGCCCAGCGACTGGAACTTCTGGAGTACGCCGGACGGGACCACCCTTGCCATGGTGGCCAGGGCCTTGTAGCGCTTGCTCGGGATCGAGAAGGTCTTGTCGGCGTCGTAGTCCGCGAGTGCCTCCCGGACCAGGTCGTCGACGTTGAGCCACATCCAGGACGGGGCCGAGTCGTAGCCGGAGCCGAGGCGCTCATGGAACTCGGTCTTGGTGAACCCCGGTAGCAGCGCCATCACCTTGATGCCCTGGCCGGCGTACTCGTTGTGGGCCCACTCCGTGAAGGAGTTGATCCACGCCTTGGCGGCCGAGTAGGTGCCGCGGGGAAGGTACGAGGCGACGGAGCCGACGTTGATGATGCCGCCGTGGCCGCGGGCCACCTGGGCGCCCAGCGCGGCGTGGGAGAGGCGCAGCGGGGCGATGACGAGCACCTCCGCCATCGCGGTCTCCTCGGCGGCGGTGTTGTCGAGGAAGCGGTGCTTGAGGCCGTGACCGGCGTTGTTGACCAGCAGGTCGACAGGGTGTTCGGCGTCGGCCAGGCGGGCCTCGACCCTGGCCAGGTCGGCGCTGTCGGTCAGATCGGCACGGAGCACCTCGACGCCGACGCCGTGAGCGTCCGTCAGGTCCTTGGCGACGCCGTTGAGACGTTCCTCGTCACGGGCGACGAGAACGAGGTCGTTCCCGCGGGCGGCGAGCTGCTGGGCGAAGGCGAGTCCGATCCCGGCGGTCGCGCCGGTGATCAAGGAGGTGGGGTTCGACATGGGGCAATCCTGCCACCACGTGCCGCGAGGGCGATCCGGGCGCCGCGCCGTCGGTTCGCCCGCGGAATCACGGTTTCTGTCTGTCGTGTGACAGTTGACTTGCGGTCATACGTGTTTGGATGATGTTCGACGTGGATTTCGTAGGGGGACTCGGGCGCGTGATGGAGAAGTGAGCCGCACTGCGCGC
>JALZDD010000322.1 GCA_030862715.1 Actinomycetota bacterium
TCGGCGCCGACATCGCGCTCGCCTACCGCTACCTCACCGACACGATCGCGGTCACCGCGATGGCGCTCGCGCTGGCCACGCTGCCGTTGCGCGGGGCGGTGGAGACGCTCACCCCGACGCGTACGTCCCCCTTCCTCGACAACCCGCGACGGGTCGCGGTGGCGACCGCGGTCGTCGCGGCGCTGGGGCTCTTCTCGTCCTACTCCTACGCCCAGAGCTGGCACGACGACGACAACACCCGGCGCTACATCGACACCGTCCGCGGCGACCTGGCCGAGGTCGAGGAGCCGCTGCCGATGGCGGACGGGCCGGTGCCCGAGTGGATGGTGTGGGGCGCGTCCTACCCCTACAACCAGGTGAGCCGCGTGCTCCGGCCGCTGTCGGACAAGATGGTGTTCCCCGAGGCCAGCACCGACAACCTCTACCTGGTCGACAAGGACGGCCACATCCGGCCGGCGCTGGTCGACCCCGAGCGACGCTCGGTCGGCGCCGTCGATCCGACGCCGAGCCTGGACAAGTGCTCGCTGCGCGTGCGGCAGACGCCGCTCGAGGTGGGCCTGGACGGCGGTGTCGACGGCGCCGGCTGGTGGATCCGGATCGCCTACGTGGCAGCAGCCAAAGACGCGGGCCGGATGCGGATGACCGCCGGCGACCACTCCTACGACGTCGAGATCGAGCCCGGGTTCCGCAGCCTCTATGTGCGTACGGGCGAGGGACGCTTCGACACCATCGGCTTCCAGAGTCTGACTCCGGGATCGAAGCCGTGCCTGGGTGGCATCGAGGTCGGCACCGTGGTGCCGTTCGGCGACCCGATCTCAGGGCCCGTGGAGGACGACGGCTGATGATGGACCGCCGGTTCCTCACGCTCGACGCGCTGCGCGCCGTCGGGGCCCTGATGGTGGTGCTGACCCATGTCGGGTTCCACACGGGCCGCTACCCGCAGGGGTGGACCGGGGCGATGCTCGCCCACTTCGACCTCGGCGTCGCGCTCTTCTTCGTGGTCTCCGGGTTCCTGCTGGCCAGGCCGTGGTTCGCGGCCAGCGCCGCCGGAGCTCCGCCGCCGGGCACCGGACGCTACCTGTGGAAGCGGGCGCTGCGGATCCTGCCGCTCTACTGGGTCGTCGTGGCCGTCTGCCTGCTCGCCGCGCCCGCTAACTCCGACGTCGGCGTCGGCGGCTGGATCGCCAACCTGACCCTGACCCAGATCTACACCCAGGACTCGCACGCCTACGGCCTGGCGCACATGTGGAGCCTGTGCACCGAGGTCGCCTTCTACCTCGCGCTGCCGCTGGTGGTTCGGTTGCTGACGCCGCGAGACCGCCTGGACGTACGCCGCGTGCTGGTCGTCTGCCTGCTGCTCTCGATCGGCGGCGTGGTCTTCGCGGCTGGCGCCCGGACCTGGTTCGACCAGCCGTTCGCGGCCGAGTGGCTGCCGGCGTACCTGCCGTGGTTCCTGGCCGGCACCGCGCTCGCGGCCTGCTCGGTCGACCCGGGCATGCGGGCGCGGCTGGACGCTGCCGCGCGCGACCTGGCCGGCTGGTGGCTGCTGGCGCTGGGGCTCTTCGTCGCGGCCTGCACGCCGATCACCGGTCCGACCGGGCTGCTGGATGCGCCGACGCCGGCCGAGTCGGCGCTCAAGTGTGTGCTCTACGGCGCGGTCGCGGTGTGCGTCGTCTTCCCGCTGGTCTTCGGGCCCGAGCTCGAGGGGCCCGTGCGCCGCTGGCTGGCCAGCCCGGTGCCCAGCGCGCTGGGCGAGATCTCCTACGGCGTCTTCTCGATCCACATGTTCGTGCTGCTGATGGGGATGGAGCTGCTCGGGTTCGGCACCTTCAACAACCGCTTCTGGACGGTGCTGGGGATGACCATCGCCGTCACCATTCCGGTCGCGGCGCTCTCCTACATCTTCTTCGAGCGCCGGATGATGCGGCTGCGCGGCTGGCGTCCCTCCGGGCGCCGGCCGAAGCGTCGACCCGAGCCCGAGTCTGAGCCCGCTCCTGAGGCCGCGTCCGAGCCCGCATCCGAGCTCGGCGCCACCGAGGCGGCCGCGGCGACCAGCACGAGCGCGACCAGCGAGAGCGCCTGAGCCGTCCAGGCGGGCGGATCCCAGGGCAGGTCCCAGGCGGTCGGCAGGATCTCGACGGCCAGGGCACCCGCGAGCAGCGCGGCCCCGGACCCGGCGGCCAGGAGGCGTACGACAACCGGGCGACGGCCGGTCAGGCGCGGCAGCAGCCAGGCGACCACGGCGGCCAGCGCACCCCACCAGCCGGCGAGCAGACCGGCCACGAGGACCAGCAGCCCGCCGTCGTACCACCGCCACGGCGCGGCCACGGGGAACAGCTCCAGGCTGGGCGGAGTGCCGCGGCGGCGCCATGAGGTCAACAGCGCGAGCGCCAGGACCAGCGCCATGCCGCCCGCACCGGCGAACAGCCCGGCACGGTAGGTCTCCTCGGGCGCGAAGCCGAAACGTACCTCTCCACCGGCGCCGGCGGGCACGATCCAGCCCTGCTGCCAGCCGTCGACCCGCTGGGCGCGCAGGACCTTGCCGTCCAGGGTCGTGGTGGCGCCGGTGTTGATGTTCTGCGGGAGCACGAGGACCCGGTCGTACGTTTCGGCGGAGACCGTCGCGGAGACCGCGGCGTCGCGCTCGTCGCGCTCCACCTCGACCGCCTCCGGGGTCTCCGCGTCCGCGATCACCTCGGCACTGAGCTCGAGGCTGTCGACACGGACCGGTCCCGCCGGGTCAGCGAGCAGAGCGTTCTCGCCTGCGGCCAGGCCGACCGGGGCGGTGCCGCAGACCTTCAGCGGCACCTCGCCGCCGCGCAGCAGGTCGGCGAGCGACCCGTTGACCGACGTACGCAGCACCCGTTCGCCCACGCGGATGCGGGGTCCGTCGGCGCAGCCTGCCCGGAGCCGCCCGTCGCCGAGCGGACGGTCGTTGACCTGCACCTCGGAGATGCCGGCGGGCAGCTCGGTCGCGTCGGCCATGCTGGAGGGCTGGTCGTAGGCGGCGTCGGTCTCGGTGATCCGGATCCGGAGCCGGTCGGTGCGCCAGCCGCTGGGCACCTCGATGTCG
>JALZDD010000336.1 GCA_030862715.1 Actinomycetota bacterium
ATCGGGTGGTGCACGAGGACCCGCCGCGTACGCCGCTGGCCGGTCGGCTCGCTCCGCTGCTCGAGCACACGATGGCCTACGACCCCGCCGAGCGGTGGTCGGCCGCGGACGTCGTCGACTTCCTGGCCGGGCGGTTGGCGGCCGAGAAGCTGGAGCCGGTGGCGCTGCGTACGCAGACGCTCGCCGCGGTCGCGGCGCCGGCTCCGGCCGCGCCTTCGGGACTGGCGCAGTCGACCAGCACGCCGACGCGGCGTCGGTGGTGGCCGATCGCGCTCCTCGCCGCCGTGGCGTTGGTGCTGGTGGTCGGCGGAGCGCTGTGGGCCAACCGCGGCGAGGAGCCGAGCGCGAAGCCGAAGCCGGTCGCATCCGGATCGCCGCTGTCGGAAACGACCGATAAGGCGACCGAGGACTCAGACGGCGAGAAGTCTGAGGAGGCCTCCGAGGAGCCGTCGCCCAGCGAGACTGCCAGCGAGTCTCCGAGCGAGAGCCCCTCAGCCACCGAGACCGCCGGCCCGACCGCTGAGGGGATCGACGCCTTCATCCGCAGCTATCTCGCCACCGCGCCCGCGAACCCCGACGCCGCCTTCAGCTCGATGCTGACCCCGGCGTTCCAGGCCAGCAGCGGCGGGATCGAGGGTTACCGCGACTGGTGGGGCTCCGTCGCGAGCACCAGCGTCGTCTCGGTCTCCCCCAGCGTCGACGCGCTCAAGGTGACGTATACCTACAAGTACACGATGAAGGACGGCCGCCAAGAGGGCAGCACGGTGACGTTGGGGCTCGCCTACGCCGACGGGAAGTACCTCATCAACAGCGAGGGCTGAGCGCCCGACTCCTCAGAGAAGCTTTCCCAACGGGCCCAGGTCGATGTTGAGATCCTCAGGTGTGAGCCCGAAGTGGTCCCGCAGCTCGGTCATCTTCTCGTCCAGCAGCATCAGGGTCTGCCCCAGCCGCTCGATGTCCTCCTCGCTCAGGCCTCCCGCATCCATCCGGCGGATCGCCTGGCGCTCCATCAGCTGCCGGAGCAGCTCCACCAGGGTGAGCACGAGCTGTACGAGCCCCTTCTCCACGGATTCCGGATCCGCATCGATCCTCCTGCTCAGGGCCGAGGGCAGGTCGTCGTCAGCGCCGAGGGCGTCGAGGTCCAGGGGCCAGGGAGCCCCGTCGTCGGGCCGCTTCACGGGCTGTCCTCCTGACAGAAGCTGAACGGTGGCCACGGGCCGGTGACCATTACTCCGGGCCGGTTCTCGCCCCAGTCTCGAATGGCAGTCCGGGCCGCTTCCACGTGCTCGTCGGGAAGCAGGACCGACAGCCGTGCCTCCTGCGGACGGATGGGCGAGAGCTTCGTGATCTCGGAGGCGTAGGGAGCGAGCAACGCCTTCAGCTCCGCGGTCTCGGCGTCATGCTGCTTCAGCTCCGCCGCGCGCCGGCGCAGATAGTCCGTACCCGTCTGCTCGTCCCTGACACGTTCGGGGACACCTTCTGGCAGCGGGATATGGACGATGCACTCGCTGCATCCGGTGACGGCGGCGATCCGGTCGGTCCACTCGATCTCGCGCTCCGCGACGAGCTCGTCCAGCTCATCGCTGTCGCTCACGACCGTCCCGAAGCGCATCGGGAGCACAGGGACGTTCGACCAGAGCTGGTGGAGGGCTCGCCCGAACCCGAGCAGCTCGTGCATCGACCGCTCGGGTGGCTGGGTTCTCGGTTCGACGAAGACGGTGAGCCCGTGGGAGCGGTGTGCTTGCAGCGGGGTGTCGACCGTGTCGCCTGTGCTGTCCGTGGCTGCCACGGCGTAGAGGAGCATCATGGCTGCTTACCGGACCCAGGTAGCGAAACCTTGTGGGCAGGGGCGAGAACCAGGCGCAGGCCGAGGTAGACGAGGTCGACCCCGGCGAGCGAGAGGACGATGTCGCCGCCCACGACGACGCCGCCGTCGATCAGCCGGTCGACGAGGTCGACGAGCGAGGTCTCGTCGAGGGCGGGGGAACGCTCGAGCGTCACGACGTCATCCCCGTCAGGTCGTCGTCGTGCGTCTCTTCCGCACCGACAAAGCTGTAGGGCGGCCACGGCCCGGTCACCTCGATACGCATGCCGGCGGTGGCGACCAGATGGTCGTGGAGTTCTTCGGCAAGGCCGAGGAATCGCTGCTCCTCGTCCCGCGCCACGAGGTAGGCGCTGTTGAGCAGCATCGGCTCGTCTCGGCCGGTGACGGCAGCGTCGAGCGGGGCGCGCACGACGCTCGCGGCCGTGCCGCGAGCCAGCGCCTCGTGGGTCTGCGTCACGGCGACCTCGCGCCGTCCGCGTTCGGTGTTGCGCGCGTCCTGTTGCGACCGGCGCTGCTCGAGGTATTCACGGCCGCTGCGGGGCGCGGGCTTCTCGGTCGCGACAGGAGACGAGGTCGGGAAGATCTGGAGCGACCACTCGACGCGACCGGCCACGAGACGCCAGGCATGTTCGAGGTGGTCTCGACTCGACTCCAGCGCGGCGATCAGCGCCGCGTCGCTCGGATAGATCCCCGGGAGAGGCAGGGGCAGCAGGTCCCCTTGCTCGACCAGGTCCTGGAGCACGTCGTGATGGGCCGAGGCGACGGGAGTGAGCCACCTCGTGTCCTCCCCGTGCTCTGCCCAGGCGGCCTCACCGAAGGACTCCGCGGGCAGATCACTGACGACGATCTCGAGGTCGTGGAAAGCGACGGTGCGTACCTTCGCGCCCGCGATGCCGCGGTCGGGCAGGGACAGCGGCCCACCGCCCGGCACCAGTCCGTACGCGTGGACCACTGTGGTCGGGTCAGCGGCGTTCACGGCTCTTCTCACCTTCCACGATCTCGGTCTGGCCGCCGACGCTGCGCTCGAGCGCCTCGAGGCGCCGGCGGAGGTCGAGCTCTTCGTCCTTCTTCTCGTCGTCCTCGAGGTTGCTGACGAACGGGTCGCCCTCCCACCAGTTGATACCCATCTCGCGGGCGCGGTCGACGGAGGCGACCATGAGCCGCACCTTGATGGTGAGCAGCTCGATGTCGAGCAGCCTGACCTGGATGTCGCCGACGATGACGATGCCCTTGTCGAGGACGCGCTCGAGCACGTCAGCGAGGCTCTGCGAAGACGCCTGGGGGCGGTTGTTCACGAAGACGGGCGTGCGCTGTGTCTCGGTCATCGATCCTCCACCTGGGCTCGGACGTAGCGGTGGGCACGGCGATATCCCGTGATCTCACCGTCCTCCCCGACCGTCACCTCGTAGGACGCCAGAACATCGGTCGTCTCCGGCACACGCTCGAGCTCGAGGATCTCCGCGGTGACGACCCAACCGTCATCGTCGCGACGGATCGCCGTCACGCCCTCGGCGGGACATCCCACGAGCGCCTCGAGCTCTTCGAGCACGTGCTCGGCGATCGAGGACAAAGTGGGTTTCCTTGGCTCATTCACGCCAGCCTCCGGCCACCAGACGCTGCACGAGAACCTCCTCGAGATCGGCAGCCTCCTCCTCGCTCAAGAGGCCCGCCTCCCGGCGGGCGTCGACATCCTCGAGCGCGGCCTGGATCGTGTCCGGGTCGAAGTACTGGCTCTCGGCCTCTTCGCGGATCTGTTCTGCCACCCAGACCACACCGCGCACGGGCGCGATGGGCAGGGTCAGCAGCTGCGTGATCAGGCCCATGCGAGCTCCCCCGACGAGGCGGCGTCGAGAAACGCGTACGGCGGCTGCGGACCGACGTACCGAAGCGACGCCAGCGGTGCCAGGTCCTCGCGCAGCGTGGTGACCGCGGCATCGATCTCGCTCTGCCGGTCGCGCTCGACCAGCAGGAATACCTCGGCGGCCTGCAGAGCTCCGCGGATCTCGCCGAGGGAGACCGCACGGGCGGTCGGGGCGATCCGGTCGACGACGCGGTCGCCGACCTCGGCCCGCAGCGTGTCGAGCGCGGCCGCAATGGCCTCGCCCAGGCGTACCTCCGCCGAGTGCCGCTCCTGCGGGCTCGCTCGCTGTACGTGGTCGCGCAGCGCGACGAGGTCCGGGTCCTTGCGCAGCACCTCCCTGAGCGCTTCCTGCTCGATCAGGTCGACCGAGACGGTGAGCTGAAGCAGGCCGTCGAACCGTTCCAGCAGCGGGCGGATCTCGTCACCACGGCTCTCGATCAGCTCGTGGCGCACTGTGTCGTCGTCCGGCATCTCCACGCCGAACTGCATGGGCAGCACCGTCCCGAGGGCGGCCACCGCCTCGAGCGTGTGAGCGTGTGCCATCAGGTCCTCGCGCAGTACGCGCGAGTCGGCGTCCACGTCGCTGACGAGCACCCGAAGGCCGTCTCCGTCGATGTGGCGCAATGGACGTTTCGACCGTCCCGTCCGGTCCGCGGGGATCGTGACCGATGTGTCCGTGACTCCGTAGATGTGGACAGGCACGGTCAGTCCTCCTTCTCCTTGGTCTGTCTGGATGTGCTCTTGCGGGTGCGGCGGACGGGCTGCTTGCGACCCTGACCTTCGTGCTCGTCGTCGTCCTTGTCGGCGTCCTTGTCGGAGTCCTCATCGTCGCTGCCGAGAATGCTCCCCAACTTCTCCTTGGCTCCTTCGATCGCGCCGGATGTCTTCCCCTTGGCCCCGGACTGGCTCACCCCCTGGACCAGCTCCGGGATACCGTGCGTCTGGGTGTCGGTGAGGTCCAGCCGATTCACCGCCTCGGCGAACCGTAGGTAGGTGTCGACGCTGGCGATCACGATGCGTGCATCGATCGTCAGCAGCTCGATGCCGACGAGCGAGACTCGCACGTAGATGTCGATCACCAGCCCCTTGTCGAGGATCGTGTCGATGACGTCGGCGAGGCTGCTCGGGGCCGGACGGTCGAGGTACCGGTTCTGCTGGGTGATGGTCATGACTCAGTCGCTTTCTCTCGGTGTCCCCGCTGGCACGGGCTGCTCGGCACGCTCGAGGAGATGCCTGCGGATATAGCTCCGGTTGGCACCGAGCGACGCTGCCAGGCGTGACTTCCCGCAGCCCACGAAGTAGCCGATGCACCAGTCGAGCTGCTGCAAGGCGTCCTCCGCGGCGGTGCGGTATCGATCGACCTCTTCCATGAGGTGCTCGACATCCCGCTCGAGCTCCTGGACCTGCCTGTTCTCGTCGGCCATCGTCAGGACGCCTTCGAGGATGGGCTCGAGGACGTACGCCTGCTCGGGCTCTGCTTGCTGGCGCTCTGCTTCCTCGGGCTCCGCTTGCTTGCGCTCTGCTTGCTCGCGCTCTGCTTCGTCGGGCGCTGCGTGCTCGTGGTCTTTTTGGCCGCCGGCTTCTTGGCAGCGGTCTTCTTGGCTGCGGTCTTCTTGGCTGCCGTCTTCTTGGCTGCTGGCTTCTTGGCCGCGGTCTTCTTGGCGGTCGTCCTCTTCGCCCGCGGTTTGTCACCGGACGACCCGTTCCCGGAAGACCTGTTGTTGGAAGACCCGTTGCCAGGCTTGCTGCCCGACGACGACTTCTCCGAGCCGTTCTTCTGCCCGTTCTCCGAGCCCTCGCCGGAACCGTCGTCCACGACCTCCTTGTCGTGGATCTCGCCCGTCCACCCCTCGATCTCGTCGCGGTGCAGAAGCGTGTGGTTGGCGACATGACGCCGGAAGTGCTTCAGCTCCAGGCGAACTCGACGCCCCTGGGCCCGCCAAAGGTTTCCCGTGTGCTCGAAGAGGCCCTTCGGGTGGTACTCGAGCGAGACGAGAATCCGGGTCAGGTTCGGCGCGAGCTCATGGAAGGTGACGGCGCCGTCGACGCGTCCCTTCTCGCTCTCGCTCTTCCACACGATGTGCTCGTTCGGGACCTGGTCGAGGATGGTGGCCTTCCATGTGCGATGGGACCAGAACACCTGGGCCTGCCAGGTGACGACCTCGTCGTCCTCCTGCTTGACGTTCTCGACCTTCTTCATGAACGACGGGAACTCCTCGAACTGGGTCCACTGCTCGTAGGCGACGTCCCGGCTGACGGGTACGTCGACGGTCTCGACGATGTTGGTCACCTTGAGCTTCTTGCCGGTGGAATGCTCGCTCTTGTTGAGACCGCCCGAGACCTTGTCAACGGTGTCCTTGACCTGAGTCGCCGTGTCCTTGACCTGGGCAGCGGTGTTCTTCACCTTGCCGACCGGAGCCGTGACTTTGTCGACGGCCGCCTTCGCGCCCGCCTTCACGGTCGAGCCACCCTTGGACCCCTTCGCCCCCTTCATCGTGGGGACACCGTCGGCCAAGCCGGTCAGTCGGTCAGTGAGCCCTTCGACGCCGCTGCCCAGCTTGCTCAGGCTCCGCTTCCCGAAAGCGCGGCTGAGGCCCAGGGCCTCCTTACGCAGCCGATCGACGGGTAGCTGCGACAGAAGGCCCGAGTCCTCCGTGTCGCCGGCCGCTTTCTTGCGAGTCTGTTCCGTCATGGCTCAGGCACCTCCTGTCGGCGCGGCTGCGCGCCGACGACGGGAGCTCCGCGCGCCCCGGCGCGGCTTCTCCTCTTGGTCGTCCTCGTCCTGCTGATCCGCCTCGTCCTCGGGCTCGTCCTCGTCTTCGTACTCGTCCTCGGGCTCTTCCTCGGCTTCTTCGTCGTCCTCGTCCTCGGGCTCTTCCTCAGCCTCGTCCTCAGGCTCTTCCTCGTACTCGTCCTCAGGCTCCTCACCCTCGGCTTCGTCTTCGGCTTCGTCTTCGGCTTCGGCCTCGTCTTCGTACTCGTCCTCGGGCTCCTCGTCCTCCGGAACCTCGTCGGTGTCCTGGTCGGCGTCCTCATCGGATGACGACGCGCCCAAGAGCGTGCTCCGCTCGTGCAACCGATCGCTGAGCTTGTCGATCTGGCTCGCGGCCACGGCGACCGCGGCTGCCTTGCCAGCCGTGACGAGCTTTCCGCTGACCTGCTGTCCGAGCTTCTGTACGTCCGGCGAGCCGCCGAGGCTCTGAGTACCGATCTTCAGCATCTCGAGGCTGCGGTCGCGAACGGCGCTGTTGCTGAGCGCCGACCCGACGATCACGGCGAGTCGAAGCTTTTTGAATCGCCCGAGCACGTATCCCGCCGCGACAGCGGTTCCCACGCGTGTGGTGACAGACATGTTTGTGCTCCCTCCTCGGGCGGCCCTCCAACCACCCACGTACCCCCGGAGGTACCCGTGGCGCCACGGGACATACCTCTCGTCTGCGAATTCGTGCCACGGGACGGCAAGGAACTCTGGATAGTCTCCGGACATGGGCGTGAGCGCGGGACGACAGGAGGACCTGCCGGAGTCGGTCGTGATCGAGCTGCGCCGTACCGCTGCCGAGCTGTTGGGACACGTGGCGTCGTACGCCGATGACATGCTCGTCTACATCGTCGAGCGGATCCCGGAGGCGAGCGCTGACGACGAGCTCCGTGGCCTCACTCTGGGGTCGTGCTCGTCGAACCTCGAGGCCGCGCTGTCGATGGTGCGGCACGGTATCGACGTGAGCGCAGCCTCGGCGCCGGTGACCGCCCTCGAGCACGCCCGCGCGA
>JALZDD010000368.1 GCA_030862715.1 Actinomycetota bacterium
CCGTCGCCATGCTCTTCGTCTTCTCACTCACCGCGGCCGCTCCAGCAATGAGCGCGAGCGCGAATCCAGATCTGCGGGACGTGATGGTGGTGGGCAACAACTGGGACGGGACGGCTTCGATCGTCGATGCTCGCAGCTTCGAGGTGCTGCGCAAGGACATCGACCTGGTGCCGGACAAGGACGAGGAGATCGCCGCGATCCACCAGGATCCCGAGCGGCTGGCCATGTACTACCTGGTCCGCTACGGCCCCGGCGAAGGCAACGACCAGCTCGTGGACGACATGTTCACGACCCGGGACGGCAAGCTGCTGGCGGTCTCGCGCCCCAGCCTCGCCGACGTGGTCTGGATCGACATCGAGAAGGCGCTCGCTGGCTCGCCGGACTCCGTCGTGGTCGAGCAGCAGATGGACGGCCACCGCACCGACCACATGGGCCTCTCCCCCGACGGCACCAAGTTGCTGGTCTCGGACTCGACATCGCGCTCGGTGCACGAGTACTGGATGGGCGGTGCGGGCGACCCGCGGACGGGTGAGCGGCTGCGTACGTTCGAATCGGGCGAGACGCCCCACGAGAACAACTACTCCGAGGACGGCTCGCGCATCTTCCACGCCTCCATCGGCCGCGTCTATCTGCCCGGCGACCAGAAGGAGATCTCGCTCGACTCGCTGCCGCTGATCAACCTCGACCAGCTCGGCCTCGGCACCATCCCCGGCACCGACCTGCTCCCGCCGATCAAGATCGGCCCGATCCACGACACGATCAAGGGCGACCGCTGGTTCGAGATCGTCGACGAGTCCACCTTCGACGTCTCCCAGCGCTGGGAGATGGGCAAGGAGCTGGAGGAGGCCGGCTACCCGTCGATCTCCTCAGCCGTACGTCCCATGGCGGTCGCCCCCGGCGAACGGTTCATCTACTTCCAGATGTCGTTCCTGCACGGGATCGTCGAGTTCGACACCCAGGCGGCCGACATCGACGGGAAGGTCGGCTACTCCACCGGCTCCATCGAGGAGCCCCGCACCGGCGCCGTCACCCGAGTCATCCAGCTCCCCAAGCGCACCCAGCTCCCGCGCGAGCTCTACGTCAACGACTCCGCACACCACGGTCTCTCGATCGATTCCAAGGGCCAGACGCTGTGCGCGGCGGGCACGATGGATGACTACGTCGCGATGGTCGACCGCTCGAGCGGCGAGCACACCATTCTCGACGAGGAGACCACCGGCCACTACTACGGCAAGCCCTACTGGACCACCGAAGGCCTCGGCAACACCTGCTGGGCGTCGCTGTCCGATGCCGACGCGGTCGCCGTGATCGACTTCCGCACGGGCAAGGAGCTCGCCTACCTGGATGTCGGCAACCACCCCCAGCGCGTACGCCACGGGCAGATCCCGGATGCGCTGCTGAGCTAGTCGTCCCGCGTCGGGGCGCAGATTCCCGCCATGGCGGGAATCTGCACGGCGTGTCCGCGCGTGGCCGCGTCGTTTTCCCGCCATGGCGGGAAATTGCGCCGGCCCCGCCCGCCCCGGCGGCGGGATGTGCGCTGGCGGCGCGGGCGACCCAGGCGTGCGATAGCGCCCCGGGCTATCCGGCGACAGGAAGCAGAATCTCGCCATGGCGGGATTCTGCCGGGCATCCCGCCATGGCGGGCGCGGCACCTTCCCGCCATGGCGGGAAAGTGCTTGCGAGCGTCTGTCAGCGAACAGGCGCGCCAGCGCCGGAGAGCGCCTGCTTGACCTCGCCGATCCGAACCTTGCCGAAGTGGAAGATCGTCGCCGCGAGCACCGCGTCGGCGCCGGCGTCGACCGCGGGCGGGAAGTGCTCGGCCTTGCCGGCGCCACCGGAGGCGATGACCGGGACGCTCACCTCGCTGCGTACGGCCTTGATCAGGTCGATGTCGAAGCCGTCCTCGGTGCCGTCGGCGTCCATCGCGTTGAGCAGGATCTCGCCGGCGCCGAGCTCGACGGCCTTCGCGGCCCATTCGATCGCATCGAGACCCGCTGACTTGCGGCCACCATGCGTGGTGACCTCGAAACCGGAGTCGGTCGCCGGCGCCCGCCGGGCGTCGACGGACAGCACGAGCACCTGGTTGCCGAACCGGTCGGCGATCTCGGCGATCAGCTCGGGGCGGTCGATGGCGGCGGTGTTGACCGCGATCTTGTCGGCACCGGCGCGGAGCATCCGGTCCACGTCGTCGACGCTGCGGATCCCGCCGCCGACCGTGAGCGGTATGAACACCTGCTCAGCGGTGCGGGTGACGATCTCGAGCGTCGTCGCGCGCCCCTCGTGGGAGGCGGAGATGTCGAGGAAGGTGAGCTCGTCGGCGCCTTCCTTGTCGTACGTCGCGGCCAGCTCCACCGGGTCGCCGGCGTCGCGCAGCTCCTTGAAGTTGATCCCCTTGACGACGCGACCGGCGTCGACGTCGAGGCAGGGGATGACGCGTACGGCCAGGCTCATGACTGGTCTCCGCGCGGCCGGCCGAGCGTGAGGTCGAGCGCCTCGGCGAGGTCCAGGGAACCGGTGTAGAGCGCCGTGCCGGCGATCGCACCCTCAACGCCGATCCCGACCAGGCCCATCAGCGCCTCGATGTCGTCGATGGTGGTCACTCCCCCGCTCGCCACGACCGGGCGATCGGTGGCCTCGCAGACCGCGCGCAGCAGGACGAGGTTGGGGCCCTGGAGCATGCCGTCCTTGTTGACGTCGGTGACGACGTAGCGCGCGCAGCCCTCGGAGTCGAGGCGGGCGAGCGTCTCGTAGAGGTCGCCGCCGTCCTTGGTCCAGCCGCGCGC
>JALZDD010000377.1 GCA_030862715.1 Actinomycetota bacterium
CGCACGGGCCGGCCGTCGAGATCGGGACCTACTGCGGGAAGTCGTCGGTCTATCTCGGCGCCGCGGCGAAGCTGACCGGGGGCACGGTGTTCACCGTCGACCACCACCACGGCAGCGAGGAGAACCAGGCGGGTTGGGAGCACCACGACACGACCCTGGTCGATGAGCACACCGGGCGGCTGGACACGCTGCCGGCCTTCCGGCGCACGATCGAGCAGGCCGGCCTCGAGGACGAGGTCGTCGCGGTGATCGGCGCCTCGACGACCGTGAGCCGGTGGTGGACGACGCCGGTCTCGCTGCTGTTCATCGACGGCGGCCACGGCGTCGAGCCCGCCCAGCTGGACTACCGCGGCTGGGCACCGAAGGTGATGCCCGGCGGGCTGCTGCTGGTCCACGACGTCTTCCCGGACCCGGCCGAGGGCGGACGACCGCCGTACGAGGAGATCTACCTCCCCGCGCTCGCCTCGAAGCAGTTCGAGGAGATCGACGCCGTTGGGTCGCTACGCGTGCTGCGACGCCTCTGACGTCTCGCACCCACACTCCAGCGCCAGCTCATCGAACGGAGCGGCGAGGGAGGTGCCGCGCATGATGCCGGAGCCTGGGGTTGACCCGCCGTAGCGCTCCCCCAGCGCGTCCGCGGCCAGGATGACGGCGGCGGCGGTGAAGGTGGAGTGCTCCTCGGGCCAGTAGGCGTTGGGGTTCGGGTTGGGGTAGTCGGGCGACTCGTAGACCCAGCCGGTCCAGTAGCCGCCGTCGTCGGCGCGCATGTGCTGCATCTCGGTCAGCAGCCGGAGCCCGCGGCGGTGGTCGCCGATGTTGTCGAGCGCCATCGCCAGCTCGCAGGTCTCCGCGCCGGTCACCCACGGGTTGGTGTCGACGCAGAGGGCGCCGAGGCCGGGGCGTACGAAATGGTCCCAGCGCGATTCGATCAGGTCCTGGCCGTCGGCACCGACGACGGCGCCGCCGAGAACCGGGTAGTACCAGTCCATCGAGTGGTGCGACTTGTCCTCGAACGAGTCGCGGTGGTGGCGCAGCGCGTGTCCGAGCCGGCCACCCACGATCTCCCACTCCGGCTGGGGGTCGTCCATCAGGTCGGCCAGGGCGACCCCGGCACGCAGCGACTGGTAGATCGAGGAGGAGCCGGTGAGCAGGGCGAACGGGTCGCGCGGGGTCCAGGCGATCCCGCCGAAGGGCAGCTGCAGCCCGACCACGAAGTCGAGCCCCGCGCGCACCGAGGGCCACAGCCGCTCCACGAACGCCCGGTCGCGACGGATCAGCCAATGGTGCCAGAGCCCGACGGCGAAGTAGGCCGACATGTTGGACTCGCCGATCGTCTCCACCGGCGAGCCGGCGACGATCTTCATCGGCCAGGACCCGTCGCAGTTCTGCAGGGACGGGATCCAGTCGTACGCAGCCTCGGCCTCCTCCACCAGGCCACCGACGAGCAGGCCCATGGCCGCCTCGACGTGGTTCCAGATGTCGGTGTGCTGACCGGGGACCCACGGGATCGCGCCCGACGCCTCCTGGGCGCGGGCGATCGACCCGGCCGTGGCGACGATCTGGGCAGGGGTCAGCACCCCGTCGACGTACGGGATCTCGACTCTCATCCGCGAATCAGGCGGCCGAGGTGGGGTCGGAGGCGACAGGACCCGGCTTGCGGAAGTAGAGGACCATGCTCTTCCCGATCATCGGGTCGAGGACCTTCCCGGCGAGGCGCAGGGGCAGCGGGTTCTTCATGATCTCCCAGACCAGGACCTGGTGGTACGCCTTCACCAGGACGTGCTTGTCGTTGTCGACGCCGACGGCCGACTTCAGCCACCAGTAGGGCGCGTGCAGGCCGTGGGCGTAGGACTTGCCCTCGAAGATCATCGCCTCACCAGGGGTGCCGTCGTTGGGCCGGCCGGCCTTGGTGACCTTGTCGATGAGCTCGTGGTCGGTGTAGATGCGGATGTGGCCGCCGGGGGTGTTGTGGTAGTCCTCGGAGAGCTTCCAGTTGACGACCTCGGGCAGCCAGCGCGGCACCGAGATGGCCAGGGTGCCGCCGGGACGCAGCACCCGGACGAGCTCCTTGATCGCGTCGACGTCGCGGTGGATGTGCTCGAGCACCTCGGCGGCCACGATCCGGTCGAACTCGCCGTCGGCGAAGGGCAGCGACAAGGCGTCGCCCTCCTTGACCTCGGCGTTCGCGCCCTCGGGAACCTCGTCACGCATCGCGAAGAACCAGTCGCTGACCTTGGCCAGCTCCTCGGCGTCCTGGTCGAACGCGATCACGTCGGCGCCACGGCGGTACATCTCGAAGGCGTGCCGGCCACCGCCGGCACCCATGTCGAGCACGCGCTCTCCGGCCTGAAGGCCAAGGCGGTCGAAGTCAACGGTGAGCACGGCTCACTTCCTCTCGTCTGTGGTGAACTCGTCGATGGACTGCTGATACAGGGC
>JALZDD010000404.1 GCA_030862715.1 Actinomycetota bacterium
CGTGGAAGGACAGGTATGAAGGCGTGGCGGATCGGCTCGCTCGGCGAGCCCAAGGACGTGATGCGGCTCGAGGAGGTGCCCGACCCGACCCCCGGGGCCGGACAGCTCGTCGTGAAGGTGCTGGCCAGCCCGGCCAACTTCCCCGACGTACTCATGTGCCGGGGTCTCTACCAGGTCAAGCCCGAGCTGCCGTTCACGGCCGGCGTCGAGCTGTGCGGTGAGGTCGTCGCGCTCGGCGAGGGCGTGGAGGGGTTCCAGGTCGGGGACCGCGTGATCGGCGGCGGATCGCTGCCGTACGGCGGCTTCGGCGAGCTCGCGCTGATGGACGCCGCGACCACGTTCCCGGCTCCGGGGGCGCTCACCGACGCCGAGGCGTCGAGCCTCTACATCGGCTACCAGACCGGCTGGTTCGCCCTCCACCGCCGCGCCCACATCCAGCCCGGCGAGACGCTGCTCGTGCACGCCGCGGCCGGCGGGGTCGGCAGCGCCGCGATCCAGCTCGGCAAGGCCGCAGGGGCCACCGTGATCGGTGTCGTCGGCGGGCCGGAGAAGGCCGAGGTCGCGAAGGCGCTGGGCGCAGACGTCGTGATCGACCGCCACACCGAAGACTTCGTGAAGGTGGTCAAGGAGGTCACCGGCGGCAAGGGCGCCGACGTGATCTACGACCCGGTCGGCGGCGACACCTATGACCGCTCCACCAAGTGCATCGCCTTCGAGGGCCGGATCCTGATCATCGGCTTCGCCGGCGGCCGCATCCAGGAGGCAGCGCTCAACCACTCGCTGATCAAGAACTACTCGATCGTCGGGCTCCACTGGGGTCTCTACAACGCGCTCGCGCCCGACCTGGTCGCCGAGTGTCACCGCGAGCTCACCCGGATGGCGGACGACGGCTCGATCAAGCCGCTGGTCAGCGAGGAGCTGTCCCTGGACGAGGTGGCCGACGGCGTACAGCGTCTTGCCGACGGCACCACCGTCGGACGGGTCGTGTACGTCGCATGAAGGCTGTCATCTTCGACTACGGCGGGGTGCTGACCACGCCCATCGGCGACTCGATCCGGGCCTGGCTGGAGGCTGACGGCATCAAGCCGGAGAGCTTCACCAAGGTGCTCAAGGAGTGGCTGGGCCGCTACGCCGACGCCGGCACGCCGATCCACCGCCTCGAGCTCGGCGAGCTCTCGGTCAAGGAGTTCGACAAGCTCCTGGCCGCTCGCCTGGAGACGTACGACGGTAGCCCGGTCGATCCCGATGGTGTCCTGTCCCGGCTCTTCGCCGGAATGCGGCCCAACCCGGAGATGTTCGCTCTGGCCGAGGAACTCCGCGACGCCGGCATCCGGCTCGCCCTGCTCTCCAACAGCTGGGGCAACTTCTACCCCCGCAAGCAGGTCGACGCGCTGTTCGAGGTCGTGGTGATCTCCGAGGAGGTCGCGATGCGGAAGCCGGAACGGCCGATCTTCGACCGCACCCTGAGCAGGCTCGGCCTCCCGGCCGAGGAGTGCCTCTTCATCGACGACGCCGAGCCCAACGTCCTCGGCGCCAGGGCGGTCGGTCTCGACGCACTGCTGCACACAGACCCGGCGAGCACCCGCGCAGCGCTCGCCCGAATGATTCCCACACTCGGAGGTGCCGCGTGACGACCGATCCGCTGCCGGGACTCGACCTGGACCGGCTCGGCCCCTGGCTGGCCAAGAACCTCGAGGGGGCCGGTGCCGACCTGAGCGCCACCCACATCTCCGGAGGCAAGTCCAACCTGACGTACGCCGTCTCCGACGGCACCCACGAGTGGATCGTCCGGCGCCCGCCGCTAGGGCACGTGCTCGCCACCGCGCACGACATGAAGCGTGAGCACACGGTGATCACCGCGCTGCGCGACACCGACGTGCCGGTGCCGCACACCTACGCGTTCTGCGACGACGAGGAGGTGCTCGGGGCGCCGTTCTACGTGATGGAGAAGGTCGACGGCCGGCCCTACCGCTACGCCCGCGAGCTCGAACCGCTCGGCGCCGAGCGGACCAGGGCGATATCGGAGCAACTCATCGACGTGATGGCCTCGCTGCACGCGGTCGACCCGGCCGCGGTCGGGCTGAGCGAGTTCGGCCGCCCCGAGGGGTTCCTGTCGCGGCAGGTCAGGCGCTGGAAGAAGCAGCTCGACGCGTCCCACTCCCGCGACCTCCCCGCCGCCGACGAGCTCCACTCGCTGCTGGAGGCGCGGGTGGGGGCCGCCGAGGCCGCCTCGACCGGACCGGGGATCGTGCACGGCGACTACCGGCTCGACAACGTGCTCACCGACGCCGCCGACCAGATCAAGGCGGTCGTCGACTGGGAGATGGCCACGCTCGGCGACCCGGTCACCGACCTGGCGATCCTGCTCACCTACCAACGGATGGCCACGGTCTCCGGCGACGGCACCGTGACCGACGTCAGCAACGCCCCCGGCTGGCTCTCCGAGGACGAGATCATCGCCCGCTACGACGCGGCCAGCCCGCGCGACCTGAGCGAGTTCGGCTTCTACCTCGGGCTCGCCGCCTACAAGCTCGCCGCGATCCTCGAGGGGATCCACTACCGCTACCTCAAGGGCCAGACCGTAGGGCCCGGTTTCGACAAGATCGGGGACGGGATCCACCCGCTCCTGGACATGGGACTGTCTGCAATGAAGGAGAAGTGACGCATGGATTTCGCACCCGACGCCAGGACCGAGGAGCTCGTCGCCTCGGTATGGGACTTCCAGAAGACGTACGTCGAGCCGAACGAGGCCGTCTTCGAGGAGCAGCTCGCGGCACAGGACGACAAGTGGGCCTGGGACAGCGTCCCGGTCCTCGGCGAGATTCGCGCCGAGGCTCGCAAGCGGGGCCTGTGGAACCTCTTCCTGCCCGGTGAGGGCGGAGCGGGCCTGACCAATCTGCAGTACGCCCCGCTGGCCGAGATCACCGGCCGCAGCCACCTCGCGCCGGCCGCGTTCAACTGCGCCGCGCCCGACACCGGCAACATGGAGGTGCTGCACGACTTCGGCAACGAGGCGCAGCAGAAGGAGTGGCTGGAGCCGCTCCTGGACGGGCAGATCCGCAGCGCCTTCGCGATGACCGAGCCGGCCGTCGCCTCCTCCGACGCGACCAACATCGAGACCTCGATCGTGCTCGACGGCGACGAGTACGTCATCAACGGCCGCAAGTGGTGGATCACCGGCGCGATGAACCCCAACGCCAAGATCCTCATCGTGATGGGCAAGACCGACCCGTCCAGCCCCCAGAATTTGGCAGAGCGCCACAAGCAGCAGTCGATGATCCTGGTGCCCCGCGACACCCCGGGCCTCACGATCAAGCGCGGCATGGAGGTCTTCGGCTACGACGACCACGACCACGGCGGTCACGCCGAGCTGATCTTCTCCGACGTACGTGTTCCGGCGGGCAATCTCATCGGCACCGAGGGCATGGGCTTCGCGATCGCCCAGGCCCGCTTGGGACCCGGTCGTATCCACCACTGCATGCGCTCCATCGGCTTGGCTGAGCGGGCGATCGAGCTGATGTGTGCCCGGGTCGAGGAGCGGGTCGCCTTCGGCAAGCCGCTCTCCGAGCAGGGCGTGATCCGAGACTGGATCGCCGAGTCGAGGGTGCGGATCGAGCAGCTGCGGCTCCTCGTCCTCAAGACCGCCTGGCTGATGGACACGGTCGGCAACAAGGGCGCCCACACCGAGATCCAGGCGATCAAGATCGCCACCCCGGCGACCGTCCAGTGGATCCTCGACAAGGCGATCCAGGCCCATGGCGCCGGTGGTCTCTCCCAGGACTTCCCGCTGGCCAAGTCCTACGCCGGCATCCGCACGCTGCGGTTCGCCGACGGCCCCGACGAGGTGCACAAGAACGCCCTGGCCAAGGCCGAGCTGCGCAAGCAGGCTGCGCGACGGGAGGGACGGCAGTGACTCCTGAGGAACTGCGCGGTCGCGTCGAGGAGTTCCTCGCCGCGCATCCTGTTGAGACGACCGAGCCGAGCGCCTTCCTGCACGCCCGCTATCAGGCCGGGCTGGCCTGGGTCGCGTTCCCCGAGGGTCACGGTGGTCTCGGTGCCTCCCGGGCCCTGCAGCCGCTGGTGAACGACCTCTTCGAGGCCGCCGGCGCCCCCGACAACAACCCGCGGCGCAACGGGATCGGGCTCGGCATGGCCGCGCCGACGATCCTGGCCTACGGCACCCCGGAGCAGAAGAAGCGGTTCCTGGAGCCGCTGTGGTGCGGCGAGGAGATCTGGTGCCAGCTCTTCTCCGAGCCCGGCGCCGGCTCCGACCTCGCCGGCCTGGCGACCCGGGCCGTCCTCGACGGTGACGAGTGGGTCGTCAACGGGCAGAAGGTGTGGACCTCGGGTGCCCACAACGCCGACTTCGCGATCCTGGTCGCCCGAACCGACCCGGACGTCCCGAAGCACCGCGGTCTGACCTACTTCTTGTGCGATATGCACGATCCGGGCGTCGAAGTGCGGCCGCTGCGCCAGATCACCGGCGAGGCGGAGTTCAACGAGGTCTTCCTGACCGATGTGAGGATTCCTGACGCCCACCGGCTCGGCGCCGTCGGGCAGGGATGGGAGGTCGCCAACGCCACCCTCAACAACGAGCGTGTCGCCATCGGTGGCGCTGCCATGCCTCGCGAGGGCGGGATGCTCGGCGTGGTCGCCGAGTCGTGGCGTACGCATCCGGAGAACCACACTCCGGAGCTGCGCGACCGGCTGCTGAGGCTGTGGGTCGAGTCGGAGGTGGCCCGGCTGACCGGGGCACGGCTGCGGCAGAAGCTGGCCGTCGGCCAGCCCGGCCCCGAGGGGTCGGCGATGAAGCTGAGCTTCGCCAAGATCAACCAGCAGCTCACCGGGCTCGATCTGGAGCTGCGTGGCGAGGAGGGTCTTCGCTACGAGGACGGCGACGGCTGGGCGATGGTCAGGCCCGAGCACGTCGACTTCGGCGGCCGCGACGCCGTCTATCGCTACCTGCGCGCCAAGGGCAACTCCATCGAGGGCGGCACCTCGGAGATCCTGCGCAACATCGTGGCCGAGCGAGTCCTCGGTCTCCCCGGGGAACACCGGGTCGACAAGGACGTTTCCTGGAAGGAGATCCCGCGATGACTGATGTCGAACTGCTCGACAACGAGCTCGATGCCGACCTGCGTGGCACGGTCAGGTCGTTCCTGGCCGAGCGCTGCGCGCCGGCCGATGTGGTCAAGGCGTACGACGGGGACAGCTCGCTCACCCCGGTCCTGTGGAAGGGCCTCGCCAGCGAGCTCGGGCTCGCGGGGCTGCTGATCCCGGAGTCCTACGGCGGTGCCGGGGCATCCGCCCGCGAGGCCGCCGTGGTCCTGGAGGAGCTGGGCCGGGCGGTTGCCCCGGTTCCGTTCCTGACCAGCTCCGTCGTCGCGACCTCGGTCCTTCTGGCCGGGCCCACCGAGGCCGGTGCGGAGCTGCTGGCCGCACTGGCGTCGGGGGAGCGGACCGCGGCCCTGGCCGTGCCGCTCTCGAGCACGGCCGTCCAGCCACTGGAGCCCGTCGAGACCGAGGTCCGGTCGGTCGCCGGCGCCCTGGAGGCGGACACGCTCCTGGTGCCGGTGGCAACGCCCGGCGGCATCGAGATCCGAGCCGTTCCCGCGGACCGGGCGACGATCGCCCCGGTGAGCTCGCTCGACATGACCCGCCAGCTCGCCGATGTCACCCTCGACCCGGCCGCCGGCGAGGTGGTCGTGGCCGCTGAGCACGGTGCCGAGGCCGTACGTACCAGTCTGCTGGCCGGGGCCGCGCTGATGGCCTCCGAGCAGGTCGGGGTGGCGCAGTGGTGCCTGACCACGACGGTCGAGTACCTCAAGGTCCGGCGCCAGTTCGGCCGGATCGTCGGTGGCTACCAGGCGCTCAAGCACCGGCTCGCCGACCTCTACACCAACGTCGAAGGAGCCGGCGCGGCTGCGCGCTACGCCGCTGGGGCGCTGGCTCTCGGAGACGCGAAGGAGACCGAGATCGCGACCCACGTCGCCGCCGCGTACTGCGGTGACCTGGCCGTCACCGCGGCCGAGGAGGCGGTGCAGCTGCACGGCGGCATCGGCATGACGTGGGAGCACCCCGCCCACCTCTACCTCAAGCGGGCCAAGGCCGACCAGATCGCGTACGGCCTCCCCGGCGTCCATCGCGACCGTCTGGGGGCCCTCGTCGACATCTGATGCCGACGCGGGCACGCCTCGGCTACTTCTCCAGCGCCATCAGAGCGAGAGCGAACAGGAGGCGGTCGCGCGGGTCGGAGATGCTCTTCCCGGTGAGGTCCTGGATCTGCTTGATGCGGTAGATGACCGTGTTGCGGTGGCAGATCAGGTCCTCGGCGGCGTGGGTGGGGGAGCCGCCGTGCGCGATGAGGGCGCGGAGCGTCGCCAGCAGCACGTCTGACTGGTGGGTCGGCTGCGCCTGGATCGGGCCGAGGGTGCGGCGTACGAGCAGGTGGGAGACCGCCGGGGACGCGGTCAGCAGCACCTGCGGGAGGCGGTCGTCGACGACCGCGATGTCCGTACGCCCCCGGGGCACCGTCTCCACCGTGTGCGTGGCGAGCTGGAAGGCTGTGCCGAAGCCGCCGAGGTCGTCCGCGGTGGCGATCCCGACCCGGCCCGAGTTGCAGCAGGCGAGCTGCTCGACCAGGTCGGCGACGGCCTCCGCGTCCGGGCGCGACCCCAGCGGGACCAGCCCGAAGTGGTGGTCGCCGCGGACGTGCCAGAACGACACCAGACCGGCCTTCTCCAGCCGGTCGTCGGGGTTGCGCAACGGCGAGTCACGGTTGCCGTCGAAGGCGGCGACCACGCAGGCCATCCTCGCGTCGGCGGCGACCCCGAGGATGTCCTGCACCTCGGCGGCGAACGCGGGGTCGCCGCCGCGGCCCTCCGCCAAGCCGTCGAGGAGCCGGCCCTGGAGCTGCAGGTCGCGGCGCTGCAGCAGCGCCGCCTCCTTGCGGTAGGCGGACGACATGACCGAGTTCTGAACGTCCAGGTCGGTCCACACCTGGCGCCCGGCGAGCACCATCACCCGGTCGTCGATCCCCAGGGCCTCCTGCTGATGGACCATCGCCTCCCACAGCATCCGGGTGCCGACGGTGTAGGCGTTGAGGCAGTACTCCAGAGGTACGCCCTGCCGCGCCCGCCGCCGGCCGGTGTCGCGCCACAGATCGACCGGATTGGCTCCCGGGGTCATTCCGGCCATGGCCCGGATGCCGCGGCGTACGTGCTCCCGCGTGCTCGAGCGCAGGTCGGCGCGCACCGACGGATCGGCGTTCTGATGCCACTCCGGCTGGATCGCGATCAGGGTCAGCGTGATGTCGTCGGCGATCGCATCCGCCTGGCTCACCAGGGAAGCCCAGGCACGTTCCACCAGCGGACGGAGTTCCGCGTCGGGAGCTGTGTCACTCGTCACACCCATGTGCGGAGCGTCCCATGCCCGCTGCCGTATACGCCAGCAAACCAGGGAATCTCGGTCGGAGCGCCCGAAAGATTTTGTGCGCGTTGCCCATATCCCCAGTTGTGCGGAGAGTCCAAAGTGATAGCCGTCACAACGGGCGAAGGGAGCATGATGCAGATGCCTGGCGAAGACCCGCCGCTGTTCGCGGTGGAGGGAGTCTCGGTCCGGTTCGGGGGCGTGCGCGCCCTCGAGGACGTCTCCTTGGAGGTCGCGCCCCATGAGGTGCTCGGCGTCATCGGCCCCAACGGTGCCGGCAAGACCACCTTGTTCAACGTCGTGTGCGGCTTCGTCAGCCCCGCGGAGGGGGAGCTTCGCCTGCGCGGCGAGACGATCCACGACCTCCGTCCGCACCAGCTCGCCGGCCACGGCATCGCCCGGACCCTGCAGGGACTCGGGCTCTTCGAGCGGATGACGGTGCTCGACAACGTGATGGTCGGAGCCGACCGTCTCGCCCGCGCCGGTTTCGTGCGCGGCCTGCTCGGGCTCGGCCACCGCGACGACGCCCGGCTGGCCGCCAAGGCGCGCGAGGTCCTCGGCGAGCTAGGGATCGAGTCGTACGCCGCTCGCTACCCGGGCAGCCTGCCCTACCCGATCCGGAAGAAGGTCGCATTCGCTCGCGCCCTGGTGGCCGAGCCGGAGCTGCTGCTCCTCGACGAGCCCGCCAGCGGGCTGAGCGCCGAGGAGATGAGCGAGCTCGGCGAGATCATCACCGGTCTGACCGAACGCACCGCCGTGATGCTCGTCGAGCACCACATGGACCTGGTGATGTCGGTCTGCCACCGAATCACCGTGCTCGACTTCGGCCGTGTCATCGCCGCCGGCTCACCCGACCAGATCCGCAACGACCCGGCCGTCCTCGCCGCCTACCTGGGTGACCAGGTCGAGCACGACGACGCCGCCGAGGTCCACGCCCTGACCGCCGAGGAGGCCTGATGTTCGCCGTCGAGGACCTGAGCGCTGCGTACGGACCCGTCAAGGCGCTCAACGGCGTCACCTTCACCGCGTCGAGAGGCCAGGTCACCGCGGTCCTGGGCGCCAACGGCGCCGGCAAGACCACGCTGCTGCGCACCGTGTCCGGACTGGTGAAGTCCAGCAAGGGCAGCGTGAAGCTGAACGGCAAGGACATCACGCGCACCGCGACCGAGAAGCTGACCTCGTACGGCCTCTCCCACGTCCCGGAGGGGCGTGGCGTGATCGCCGAGCTGACCGTGACCGAGAACCTCCGGCTCGGTGGGCTGCACCGCGCGACCGGCTCCGAGCCGATGCCGGTCGAGCGGGTCTTCGAGCTCTTCCCGCGCCTCGGCGAGCGCCGCGAGGCCACCGCCCACATGCTCTCGGGCGGCGAGCGGCAGATGCTCGTCATCGGCCGCGCGCTGATGGCGCGGCCGACCGTACTCCTGCTCGACGAGCCGTCCCTGGGGCTCGCGCCCCGGGTGGTCGCCCAGATCTTCGACCTGCTCCGCGGGCTGGTGCAGACCGAGGAGCTCACCGTCGTCCTGGTCGAGCAGAACGCCCGCAGTGCCCTGTCCATCGCTGACCACGGAGTCGTGCTCAACCTCGGCAAGGTCGTCGCGTCGGCGCCGGCCGCCGAGCTGGCCGCCGACGAGCAGCTCCGCCACGCCTATCTCGGGTTCTGAGGAGCAGACATGCAGCAGTTTCTCGACACCACCCTCGGAGGGCTGGTCCTGGGCGCGGTCTACGCCGCGTTCGCGCTGGCCCTGTGCCTGATCTGGCGCTCGACCCGGATCGTCAACTTCGCCCAGGCGGCGATGGCGATGGTGACCACCTACATCGCGCTCTCCCTGATCAACGCCGACGTGCCCTATTGGGTCGCCTTCATGGCCGCGCTCGCTGCCGGGTTCGGGCTCGGCGCCGTGATCGAACGGGTCATCATCCGCCCGGTCGAAGGCAAGGCCGAGCTCAACGCTGTGATCCTCACCCTCGGGCTGTTCATGGTGCTCCACGGCCTGACCGCGATCACCTTCGGCGTCCAGCACCGCGGCTTCCCGGCCCCGGTCAGCACCAACGCGATCAACGTCGGGGACACCTCGATCGGGATCACCCCGTTCGGCATCCTCACGATCGTCGTGGTCGCCGTCGTGATGGCCGGGCTCGTGGTCCTGTTCCGCTTCACCGACCTGGGGCTGCGGATGCGGGCGGCGGCGTTCAACGGCGAGGTCTCCCGACTCCTGGGCGTACGCGTCGGCCGCATGCTCACCCTCGGCTGGGCGCTCGCCGCGGCCGTGGGCGCGGTGGCAGGGATGCTCATCGCCGGCGGCGACCTGGTGAACCCGGCGTTCATGGACCCGTTCGTGATCTACGGCTTCATCGCCGCCGTGCTGGGCGGGCTCGACTCGCCGCTCGGGTCGGTGATCGGCGGCCTGATCCTCGGCCTCTCGCTCTCCTACGTCACCGGCTATGTCGGTGAGCACCTGGCGCCGCTGGTCGCGCTCGGGATCTTGATGGTGGTGCTGCTGGTGCGTCCCAGCGGCCTCTTCGCGGCCGCCGCGGCCAGGAGGGTCTGACCCATGGAACGTCTGCGTTCTCTCGTCCGTCCGGTGACCTCGGTGCCGCTGGCGCGTCACCTCGTCGTCGCCCTGATCGCCTTCGTGGTCGCCATGGCCGTGATCGGCAGCTCGAGCCAGTATCTGCAGACCCGCTACGCCGAGATGGCCTACTTCGCCATCGCCGCCGGCGGGCTCACGCTCCTGACCGGCCTCTCCGGCCAGCTCTCCCTGGGCCACGGCGCGCTCATGGCCGTCGGGGCGTACGCCGCCACCCTCGTGCTCGAGCGCACCGGCGGCGAGACCCTGGCCGACGTCTTCGTCGCCCTGCTCGTCGCGATCGCGGTCTGTGCCGTGGTCGGGGTGGTGGTCGGGGTCCCGGCGGCGCGGCTGCACGGGCCGTACATCGCCGGCGCGACCCTGACGCTGGCAGTCGCGGTGCCCAGGCTGGCCAACCAGTGGGAGTTTCTCGGCGGTGAGCAGGGCCTACAGGTGCCTGTGCCCCGCGCCACCGACCTCCCGGTCTGGATCCAGGACCTGGTCTGGTTCTTCACCGCCGTCGAGATCGACCAGTACTCCTTCCTCGCCTACCTCGGCTGGCTGCTGCTCGCGATCACCTTCGTGGCGCTCGCCAACCTGAGCCGATCCCGGGTCGGTCGTCGCTGGCGGGCGGTGCGGGACGACGACGTCTCCGCCGAGCTGGCCGGCATCCACCTCGGCGGCGCCCGCGTGGTCGCCTTCACCGTCAGCGCCATGGCTGCCGGGCTCGCCGGCGGGCTGATGGCCATGAACGTACGTCTCACGGCACCGGGTGCGTTCACGATCACGCTCTCGCTGACGCTGCTGGCCGCGGTCGTCCTGGGCGGGCTGGGCAGCCTGACCGGGGCGCTCATCGGGGCCGGCGTACTCGCCTTCCTTCCTCACTTCGCCACCGATCTCGGGGAGTCGGTCGGGCTCAGCGCAACCCAGGCCGCGGAGGTCACCCCGGTGGTCTACGGGCTGGTGCTGATGCTCGTCATCCTCCTCGCTCCGGCGGGGATCGTCGGCAGCCTGCGCACTTTCCTGGCGCGCTCATCTCTCACCTCATTTCGGGCCTCATCTCGGGGGTCAACCAAGGAGAAAACAACATGAGAAGCACTGCACGCAGAGCCGTACAGGTCGTCTGTGTCCTCACCACTGCCTCCCTCCTCGCGGCATGTGGCGCGGGGAAGGAGAGGCCGTCGGAGGACGGGACGGCGGTCGGCGTCACCGACACCTCGATCAAGGTCGGTGCGCACTTCCCGCTGACCGGCCCGGCCGCACCCGGCTACTCGGAGATCCCCTCCGGCCATCAGGCGTTCTATGAGTACGTCAACGACAACGGTGGCGTCCACGGCCGAGACATCGAGATGGTCGTCAAGGACGACGCCTACAACCCGACCAACACCAGCGCCGTCACCAACGACATGATCCTGCAGGACGAGATCTTCGCGATGGTCGGCGGCCTCGGCACCCCCACGCACCGCGCGGTCGTGCAGCGCCTCAACGACGACGGCATCCCCGACCTCTTCGTCTCCAGCGGCTCGCTGCAGTGGGGCGACGACCCGGCCGGCTCGCCGATGACGTTCGGCTGGCAGCCGGACTACGAGATCGAGGGCAAGGTCATCGGTCAGTACGTCAAGGAGAACATGCCCGACGCCAAGGTCGGCCTCTTCCTCCAGGACGACGACTTCGGCGAGGACGGCGAGAAGGGCGCGCGGCAGTTCCTCGACGCTCAGATCGTCGACGTACAGAAGTACACGCCGGGTGGGTCGACCGACTTCTCCCCGCAGATGTCCTCGTTCAAGTCCAAGGGCGTCGACCTGGTGATCGGCTTCAACACGCCGTCCTACACCGCCCTGAGCCAGATCGCCGCGCAGGGCGTCGGCTTCAAGTCGAAGTGGTTCTACTCGAACGTCGGGTCGGACCCGTCGCTCGTCGGTGGCCTGCTGGCCTCGATGACCAAGGGCAAGATCCCGGCCGAGCAGGGCGTGAAGCTGATGGACGGGATGATGACGACCGAGTACATCCCGGGCGTCGACGCTCCTGAGGACGAGTGGGTCAAGCTCTGGCAGAAGGTTTGGGACGAGTACTCCAAGAAGGGCTCGGAGAAGCTCACCAACTACCGGATCTACGGCATGTCGCAGGCCTACACCTTCGTCCAGGCGCTGCAGGCCAACGGCAAGGACCTGACCCGCGAGTCGATCGTGGAGACGATCGAGAAGGAGGGTTCCTCCTTCGAAGGCCCCGGGATGGCGCCCTTCCGGTTCTCCGAGGACTCCCACATGGGCATCTCCGGGATGAGCGTGGTCGAGATCAAGAACGGTGCCTCCGAGCCGCTCACGCCGGTCCTCGTCACCGACATCGGCGACGCCCCCATCGAGGAGGACGACAGCGCCGCCTCGGACGCCCCGCCCTCGTCGGGGCTGCCCGAATGAGATGGGCGGAGTGATCGGTACTGATCAGTAGGTTGCCGCACGTTCACGGACCGGCCTCGGTTACAGTGATTAACCCTCACTAACGCCACTGGAGGTGGTCGGTCCGTGAACGTACTCGCACCCGGGAGCGGGGTAGTTGTGACCGGAGCAGCCCGAGGAATCGGGAGGGCCCTGGCCACGCGGTTCGCGGCGGAAGGATGTCGCGTCGTCGTAGCCGACATCGACGACGCCGAGCTTCGCTCGGTGGCCGACTCGATAGGCGCCCTTGCGGTCCCCGGCGACGCCGCCTCGGCCGCCGGCACCGCGGCGCTCGTGGACGCTGCCCGGGAGGAGCTCGGCAAGATCGACGCCTGGTACGGCAACGCAGGAGTCGAGCGCGGCCGCGGCCTCGAGGCCTCCGACCACGCCTGGTTGACCTCGTACGAGGTCAACGTCCTCGCCCACGTACGCGCCGCGCGGCTGCTGCTGCCGGAGTGGGTCGCCCGCGGGGCCGGGCGGTTCGTCGTGACCTCGTCGTCGGCCGGTCTGTTGACCCTGCTCGGCTCGCCCTCCTACGCGGCCACCGAGCACGCCGAGATCGCCTTCGCCGAGTGGCTCGCCGCCACCTACCGGCACCAGGGCGTCGTCGCCCAGGCGATCGTCGCGCGCAGCGTGAAGACTGCGATGCTCGAGCGCTCCTCCGGACTCCCGGGTTTCCGGTCGGCCGAGGGCGCGCTCACCGCCGAGGAGGTCGCCGACGCCGTCTGGGATGCCGGGCAGAGCTCGCAGTTCTGGATCTCGCTCGAGCCCGACGTGGCCGAGGAGTACGCCACGCGTGCCACTGACGTCGACGCCTGGATCGACGACGTGAACCGCGTCCGGCAGGAGCTCGACCGGACCGACTAGTCTCACCGACGTGGAACCTTTGGTCTCGACCTGGCTCAGCGGCCTCGACGGCATCCCGACCCAGGCCCAGAACGTCAACCAGCAGCACTATGCGGCGAGCCTGATGAAGGTGCCGGTCGCGATCGCCGCCTATCGGCTGCGCGACCGCGGGCTGCTGTCGCTGGACGAGCCGATCTCGGTGCATCCCGACTTCGACTCCGCCGTCGTCGGGTCGCGCTTCGAGATGGACCCGGCCGGGGACCAGGACCCCGACACCTGGGCGGCGGTCGGCTCCCCGCTGCCGCTGGGTGATCTCGTACGCCGCTCTCTGACCGTCTCCGGCAACCTGGCCGTCAACCTCGTCCTGGAGCGGGTCGGGCTCGAGGAGGTCGCCGCGGTGCTCGCCGACGCCGGCGTGACACCGATGACGACGGTCTCGCGAGGGATCGAGGACGCGCCCGCGCGCGAGGCCGGGCTGCAGAACCTGGTGACCGCCAACGACATGGGCAAGCTGCTCACCAAGCTCGCCTCCGGCCGGCTGCTGTCGCCCGAGTCGACCGCCGAGCTGGAGGGGATCCTGGTCGCCCAGGAGTATCGCGACGCGATCCCGCTCGGGGTGCCCGAGGACGCGGTGGTCGGCAACAAGACCGGCTGGATCGACGGCGTACGCCACGACATGGCGATCATCCGGCCCGCCGAAGGTGAACCGCAGGTGATGGTCGTGCTCACGACCGGCCTGGACGACGACGAGTCGGAGTTCCGGATCAGCGAGGTCGCGCGCTATCTGTGGTCGACCCTGTGACTTCTCCGCGCATCGTCGCGGTGCGCACCCAGCGTGTCCGGGTGCCGCTGCACACCCCGTTCGTGACCGCCCTGCGGCGTACGGAGTTCGCGGAGACGGTCGTCGTCATGGTCGAGGACTCCGACGGGTGCGTCGGCTGGGGTGAGGCGCCCCAGGTCTGGAGGGTCACCGGTGACTCGCTCGCCGGGTCCACCGCGGCGCTGGAGGGGCCCATCTCCGCCGCGCTGGTCGGTGCCGCCGCTGATCTGACCTCGGCGGGTCTGATCCAGGGTGCTGTCGTCGGCAACCGCTCGGCCAAGATGGCCGCCGACATCGCGCTGCACGACCTCGTCGCCCGGCGGGCTGGCGTGTCCATGACCGAGCATCTGGATGTGTTGGTTTCGACGCGCCTCCGCCTAGCGGCTCCGGTGTCGATACCAACACAGTTGCTCACCGACATGACCCTCTCCGTAGGCACCCCCGACGAGCTGGCAGAGGCGGCGGCCGCCCGAGCGCGAGACGGGTTCACGACGCTCAAGATCAAGGTCGGGACCGATGCCGCAGGCGATCCCGAGCGGGTGCTTGCGGTCCGCGAGGCGGCGCCGGGATGCGTACTCCGGCTGGACGCGAACACCGGCTGGCGTGCGGATGAGGCGGTGGCGGTGCTGACGACCCTGGCCGACCGGGATGTCGAGCTGGAGTTCGTCGAGCAGCCGGTCGCCCGGCGAGACCTGGAGGCGATGGCGTACGTCCGGCGTCACCAGCCCTACAAGATCCTGGCCGACGAGTCGGTCTTCGACCTCGAGGACCTCGTCGACGTCATCCGGGCCGGAGCGGCAGATGCGGTCAACATCAAGCTGGCCAAGTGTGGCGGCCTGACGCCCGCGATCGAGCTGCTGGAGATCGCGAAGAGCCACGGTCTGGGCCGTCTCGTCGGCTGCATGATGGAGTCCCACCTCGGCATCGGCGCAGCCGCGGCCCTGGCCGCGGCGGCAGGCATCCCCGGCGAGCAGGACCTCGACGCGGGCTGGTGGGCGAGGACCAGTCGGTATATCGGTGGCATCGGCTACGACGGCCCCCGCATCCTGTTCCCCGACGCCCCCGGCCTCGGTATCGAAGGAGTCCTCTCATGACCACCGTCAACCAGCCCACATTCGTCGTGGCCGAGCCCGCCGACGACGCCGAGCACGAGACCGAGGTCGTCCCCGGCGAGGAGATCGTCGTCCTGAAGACGCAGGGCGAGTGGGCGTACGTCGTCGTCCCCTCCCACTCGTCCACCAAGGACGAGCGGGGCTATCCCGGCTGGGTCCGGACCGCCGCCCTCGCCGAGCCTGTGGCCACCCTGCTGAGCAAGGCTCGGAGCTATCTCGGCGTCCCCTACGTCTGGGGCGGCACGACCGACGCTGGCATCGACTGCTCAGGCCTGACCTTCCGGGCCGCGGAGGCCATCGGCGTACGTCTCCCGCGAGACGCCCGCGACCAGGCCGCCGCGCTCGCGGCGATCGACCTCGACGAGGTCACCGCCGGCGACCTCTATTTCTTCGCCCAGGACCCCGGCGACCGCATCACCCATGTGGCCATCGCGACCGCGGCCCCGGAGCCCGACGGCGTACGTCCGATGATCCACGCCGACAGCGACAAGATGGTCGTCGTCGAGGAGCCGATGGCGCCCGACCGCCTCCCCACCCTCGTCAGCGCCGCCCGTCTGTGACGGCTGCGTGACTTATCGGTCGGCGCGGGTGAATTCTCGCGCGCCAGAAGTGACAATTCGACGTGGTGAGTTAACTTCGAACGTATGACTCGTACAGGAGCACTGAGTCCACGCAGCCGCGACCTCGCGATCGGCACGATGGTCGGTGCTGCGGGGGAGACCGAGCTCGACGTACTCGTCGTCGGCGGGGGTGTGACCGGTGCCGGCGTGGCGCTGGACGCGGTCACCAGAGGCCTGAGCACGGGGCTGGTGGAGCAGCGCGACCTGGCCTCGGGTACGAGCTCGCGGAGCTCGAAGCTCGTCCACGGCGGACTCCGTTACCTCGAGATGCTCGACTTCGAGCTGGTCCGCGAGGCGCTGCAGGAGCGTGGCCTGCTGCTCAACACCCTGGCCCCGCACCTGGTCCGGCCGGTGCCGTTCCTCTACCCGCTGACCAATCCCGTGTGGGAGCGCGCCTACATCGGCGCCGGCCTCGCGCTCTACGACGGGATGGCCAGCTTCGGGCCGCTCTCCGGGATGGGCAACTCCGGCCTGCCGCGCCACCGCCACCTCACCCGCAGGGGCGTCGCCAGGATCGCCCCCGACTTCCGCACCGACGCGATCACCGGCGCGATCCAGTACTACGACGCCCAGGTCGACGACGCCCGCCTGGTCATGACGATCGCCCGCACCGCCGCCTCCCATGGCGCCCACATCGCGACCCGGGTCCAGGTGACCGGGTTCCTGCGCGAGGGGGAGCGGGTCGTCGGGGTCCGGGCCCGCGACCTCGAGCACGACCAGGACCTGGTCATCCGGGCCAAGACGGTCGTCAACGCCGCCGGGGTGTGGACCGACGAGATCCAGGCCATGGTCGGCGGCCGCGGCGCCCTGCACGTCAAGGCGTCCAAGGGCATCCACCTCGTCGTCCCGCGCGACCGGATCCGCTCCGAGTCGGGCTTCATCGTCCGCACCGAGAAGTCGGTCCTCTTCGTG